>SPBP01000407.1 GCA_004525935.1 Lentisphaerales bacterium
AACAACCTGCCGGTGAGACCATTGATCTCGAGCATATCGAACCCGTGACACTGTGTCTCGATCAGGTTCTCGTGCTCAGGACAATCCCCACCGGAGCCACCGAATCGCCATGTGGCAAAAGCGATCTGGCCGAGTTGACCGTTCTGAATTGCATCACGTGCCATCTGGACAGGGCGTGCGAAGCGATGGTTGAAGTTGATTGCGAAGAACAGATTGCGGCTTGATGCTTCGGCCAGAACTCACATCACCCCTCCACCACCTGCATGGCGATGCTTGCCCACTCGGACAGTCGCTCGGGCTCATAGCGAACGGTGCTGATGTCCTTCAGAATGAACTCGTGTGGGCATCCGTATTTCTCACAGACGGCCCGGGTTGCCACCAGGTCATCTCGAACCTGGTCCGTACTGAAGCGGTTTACCGCCAGGAAAGCCGGGTTCGGCTTGCGTGAGTAGACGAAGTCGCTGCCGATTGCCTCTGCACCGCGCTCTTCGTTGGCCCAGGGACTCATGGAGATTTTCCGCACGTTCGGGATCATGCGCACTTCGGCCATCTTGCCGTCGAGCGGATCACAGCATCCATAGTACACCAGGCCGAACCGGTCACAGATGCGACCGGCGTAGTCCACCTCGAACTCCTTGAACATATCGGGCGAAACGGTCGCAAACATCTGCGCGAGCCCGAACATCCACAGATCCTTTGTACGAGGCTTAGCCGGATCATAACCCGGTGCAGGCAACTCATCGGTATAGGCGCCTGTGCAATGGATCAGGCTCTGCTCTCCACAGAGCAATCCCTGATCCTCAAGCTGATCAAGCATACTCAAGTAGCCTTCAGTCATGCGGGCAAGCAGGCGGTGCATGAAGTCGGGCTTATCAATCAAGGCATACAGTGCATTCTCGACACCCATCCACGTCGCGATGGGATCCAACAGAGACAGATACGGATCGCAACCCCATGCCCGAACTTCCAGCAGTCCGTCAAAGAGTTCGTGCGCAACGGCCAGGCGTCGCTCGGTTTCGGCCGGATCGTGACTTATCTCCGGCATGCGGATCTTCTCGATGTCATCTTCAGTCTCAAACTGGTTTTCAAACTTGTGACCCCTGACCGAGTTGGTCGGGTCCATCACGGCATGTTCGTCGTGCACCTCGATTCCGAAGCCGCTGTTATTGATTGCCATTGACACCCCGACAAATGGCTCGACCACCATATCCACGGGAAAGTGCTTCCACTGGTAGAGTGTGCGTCGGAAATAATCCTCGTACCCGCGGCACTCGGGATCGGTGCAGCGCACCGGCAGTTCGTCCTCGACGTTCATCTCGTTCCAGCAGACCTGGTCGATCATAACCATCGGCCTAACCGGTTCACGCGCGTTCAGCTTGCGCCACAGATTCCGCTTCTCTTCCTGCACCGGCAGCGCGGCAATTTCCGCCGTGCGCGCGGCCAGCTCTTGTATGACGACCACATCTTTTGACATACGCCCCCCACCGTTGCTATGAAATGCCCAGATGCTACGGCGACTCTGCCAATATACAAGCCAATGAATCGCTTGAAGAACGAATCAGCCCGTTCTGCCAACGACTCTCCCGACCGTTTCACCCGAACTTGTAATAAATCACCCTACTCTTGCAGTTGTCCACGCATTCGCCCCATAGAACGCAGTCCGTATGCCTCATTTCTCCTGCCCGCCTGCATCAGTAATGGACGGTGACTGTCTCGCGTCTGCGCCCTTCTTCAGATCCTGAATCGCAAACCCTGCGGCCAGCAATGCGGCCAGCACACAGCACGCGGCTCCGACAAACTGCATGCCCCTCCCAAGTGAGCCATCAATCAAGACCAACGCACCGATGGCAACGCCGGTGGCAAAGGGAAGAATTTTTGTTGACCTGCCGACCGGTATGAATCGGGCCAGCACGAGATACGCAATGCCGAGTCCGAACATCACGGGACATGAGAACACCAGGATTACGAGGAATTGCATGCCACACGGTTCATACCAGGGCAGCCGTTGACTCATCAGCGAAGTATAGACCGCAAAGGAGACCCAGCAGATCCAGAGGAATGCCAGTGTCAACAGGACGTAGAGTACTCGCTTAAAGTATCTCATTCTTCAATCGTGACGCCCATCTTCTCGCACCTGCGTGCCGTGATTCAGTCGGACTAATCCGTTCGGCTGGTAATCTCAATAAGGTGGAACCCGAACTGTGTCTTAACGGGGCCGTGGACCTTACCGACCTCGTCATTGAACACTACCTGGTCGAACTCCTTCACCATCTGGCCTGATGCAAACTGGCCGAGGTCTCCGCCCTCTTGACCGGACGGACATTGAGAATGTTGCCTGGCCAAATCAGCAAAATCACTGCCTTCCTCAATCTGCTTCTTTATGGCTTCGCATTCCTCTTGTGTTTTGGTCAGAATGTGACGTGCTGCTGCTGTCGGCATAGTTTATCTCCTCATTACTGATGTTTGACTACTCTTCTTTCTATCATCTCAGGCCCATGTCCCAAATCAGAATCTTGGGCGATACGTGCAAAGACCGGTTAATTCCCCGGTTCAGCGGGCGCCGGACATTGTCACCAGCAGTGGACCCTACCGTGCAATTCCCTTCCTCGACTTAGCGCGGA
>SPBP01000469.1 GCA_004525935.1 Lentisphaerales bacterium
TCCTATGTCTGCCCAGCCGTCATATCATACGTGCAAGACAGATCATTGCAAGCAGCCTTCACAACGAGAGCTGAATCTTAAGAAAAGGAGCAGAACATGGAATATTGCGAATATGATCCATTTGGGAATCCGACGCCGAGACGAGGCATGACAACGCTGGAAGCAGCTTCCTTCCTGGCGAAGGTGTATCCGAAGGTGAAAAGCTGGATGTGCTGGCGGGTGGCGGCGCAGCGGGATGCACAGCACATTCTGAAGATACCGGCTGGAAAGCAAAAGAGCGGGAGGATCGGCAAATGGTATTGGACCCGACAGACCCTGCCCTACCCGTCAATCTCATACTGGTACGGACGCAGCAAGAAGCCTCACCCAACCGATAACTGGGTGGGCCTGATCAGAGTCACGGCAGAGGATGCCGACTTCCTGTTGTTCTCCTTTCTTTGGACGACAGGTGCCATTGGCGACATGTTCCTGACATCGACACATGACACCGAGTTGCTCACGCGATTCGCGAAGGATGTTGCCGCTCACTTCGATGATGAGGCGAGGATCCGGATTACGGTCTATGGAGGACCGGATATTCACATTGAGCCGAACACGAGGGAGCGGGTGTTCATGTCGGAAGCCCTGAAGCGTGATATTGAAACCCAGGTGGACTCATTCTTTGCCGACCCGAAAGTCTATAAGAAGCTCGGTATTCCGTACCGGCGCGGGTTCCTGTTCGTTGGTCCGCCGGGCACGGGCAAGACGATGATGATGCGGGAGCTGATTCGACAGACCTGGCATAAGTACAAGCCGTCAATTGCAGCCATCAGGCCGCACAGACATATGGATGAATGTACTCTGGATCTCGCATTTGCACAGGCGGATAGCGGTGAGGGCTCACTCATGATTCTCGAAGATCTGGATACGTTGACAAAGGAAACTCAGATTACCCGTGCGGGACTCCTGGCACAACTTGACGGGCTGGAGGCAAAGACCGGGTTGCTCGTGATTGCCAGCACCAATAACCCGGAGGATATAGACTCAGCCTTATTACACAGGCCAAGCAGATTTGACAGGGTATGGCATTTCAACTTGCCTGATCGTCAACTCCGGCAAGAGTACCTGCAAAACGTATTTGCGAATGTTAAGAACTCACTGCTTGATGACATCGCACGTGACACCAGCGAATGGAGTTTTGCCTATCTGAAAGAACTGCGGACAACGGCAGCACTGATGTCGATCAGCAACGACCGCCACGTCATAGACGAGCGAACACTGCGCTCCGCGTATGATCTGCTTTCAGACCAATTCAGAGCAGGAAAGAAGAATCACGTGGTCTCTCCCGCCGAGGGCAACGTGGGATTCAGGGTGGCGTAGAGCGAGGGGCGACAGATGAAGACAACCAAACTGGAAGCATATCACCGATCATTGATCTTCGACATAGTCGAAGGTCGCGGATGGAACCTGACTTACTACAAGGATGTGGAGATAGAAGCTGCTATCTTGCCGTTGGTTGAGTTGCTCAATAATGAATGGACCTTGACGGCCTATTCCTGCGGAGGACACTGGCAGCCAGCGGCGAAGTTCCAGTATCCGTATGTTGCGTTCCATGTGCTGCACCAGCCGCGAGTCTGGAAGGGCATTATGCGGAAGACCTGGGAGGCACTGATGCCCCACATAAGCGAGATGGCCACAGTAGATATCATGGAGACTCATGAGTTGCCGGATACGCAGGTTGCATGGTGTCATTGGCGGTTCTGCCCTCGGCATGGCAGCATTGCAAGTGCTCCGAAGGTATTCCGTAATGAACGGCATTTCTTGGAAACACTAGGCTCTCTGATCAAGGCAACCTGTGAGGCACTGGAAACCGTTCTTCGGGAGAAATATGTCGAGCGATTCAGCGATCCGTAACACACCGGGGTGCTTGTCAATGTGACGTTTGAATGATATACGAAACACCAAGGAGTTACTGATATGTCGAATCCCTTCCTTTCGAAGAGCAAGTATCTTATCGGCCTCCAGTGCCCGAAGCTCCTGTGGACGCATTACAACGCCAAGGACGAATTGCCGCCTGTTGACGCTGCAACGCAGGCAATCTTCGATCAGGGTCATGAAGTCGGCGAACTGGCAACAACGCTCTATCCCGACGGACTTGAAGTTAAGTGGGATCAAGGTTTCGATGGGGTCATCGCA
>SPBP01000296.1 GCA_004525935.1 Lentisphaerales bacterium
AAAGAGTGTTGCTCGACGCCAGTTGCGCGGTGGCTGTCTTCAGCTGTCCTTCAAGCTCCTTCATGCGTCCCACAAGTCCGGCCTCTCGCTTGTCGGACACCTTCTTCATGGCTGCCACACCGCCGGCGGCCTCTTCTGCCTGTCGGCGCAGGTCCGTTTCCTTCATGGTTGCCTGTTCCTGGAATTGGGTGTGCTGGGCCCGCTCCTGCTTGAGCTGTTCTTCGATCGCGGCTATCGTCGAGGCCTGTTCGTCGGATGCTCTCTGCATTTCGGCTATTTGTGCTACGAGCTGCTGCTCCTTCTGCGTGCCGGTATCAACCGCCTCTTCATGCGCGACCTTTTGTGTTTCAAGTTCGGCTTTGGCGGATTCGAGCAACTTCTCTGTCCCTGCGAGTTGAGAAGTGAGCTCTTTCTCCTTCTGTTGAGCAGCCTGGGTCAGTTTGTTGCATCGCGCCTTATGCTCTGCGGCTTCCTTTGAGGCCCGCTGAATGTCCAGCCGGGCCTCGTCGATGACTTTCTTGAGCTGCTGCATTTCTCTTTTGAGGAGAGCTTCTTTTTCGCCTGATGATTGCTTCAGAGTGGTTTCGAGCACCTTTGCCTCTTCAAGATGTTTCTGCGCCTCGGCCAGTTGGGCTGCGTGCTCAGTGGCGTTGCTCTGTAGTTCGGCTATTCTGGCAGTGAACTCCTTTTCCCTGAGGCTTGCACCGTCTACCAGTTCGCTGTGAGTGGCCCTATACTCCTGAAGCTGGCGTTTAGTCGTCTTGAGCTCGAGGTCGATCTCGTTAAGTCGGCGGGCTTCGGTATCTGACTGATTCTGAAAGTGTTCCAGTTCCTTGCGGAGTTCCAATTCCTGTTCGTTGGCGGCAGCAGCGATGTCCTTGCAGAGCTCTTTGTGTGTCTCCAGGTCCACAATGGTGGCCGCGGCGTCTTTCTGTGTGGCGTCCAGCACTTTCTCAAGTTGCGCTATGTGCTGCATCATGCCGGCTTCTTTCTGGCCAAATTGCCGTTTCAGCTCGGCATGACGAGATGCATCGCGCTCATGTGTGCGTTCAAGCTTCACAACTGTTGCATCGCGTTCAGCAACCTTCTTTTCGAGGTCGGCCACCTGCTCGTCCAGGGCGCTCCGTGTCTTCTCCAGTTCTCTGGCTGCATTGGAATGCCCGGTCTTGAGCTGCTCACATTCCTGTCTTGTTGCTTCGAGGTCTTTCCGGGCCTGTTCCAGCAGGGCGTTCTGTTTCCCGGCTGACTCTTCGGCTGCGGCCAGCTGTCCGGCGGAGTCTTCAGCGCGCTTATCGGCTGCGTCCAATTCGAGCTTCAGCTTTTCGCTCCGATTGTGAAGTTGTTGAATCTCCTTCTGGGCGTGATCGATGAGGTCCTTTACCTTCTGCATTTCTTCGGTCAGTGCGGCGTTCCGCGTCTCAGCCTGGTTTTGCAGATCGACGTGCAGCGATTGCGCTTCTGTCAGTTGGTGCGCCTGCTCTTCGACGGTCTTCTGGAGTTGTGAGATCTCGAGGCTGAGATTCTTCTGACGGCTTGCGGCGTCTGCCTGGACGACCGCAGTGTTGGCCTCGGCATCCTCGATCTGCTTGCCGAGAGTCTCGAGTTGGGCACGCAGTGTGGCTGCGAGCGTGGCTTGATCCTCGGCCCTCTTTTCGGTCTCGGAGTTGCGAGCTCGCAAAGCACCCATTTCCTCCAGGGCGTTTTGGAGTGCGACTGCCGTTTGGGCCGAATCCGCGTTACCTTCCTGTTTTCGGGCGGTGGCTTTCTTCAGCAGTCCCTGGACTTCTTCCAACTGGGCGGTTGCTGAGGCGGCGTGGCTCTCGGCATGTTCGAGTCGCTCTGAGAGTGTTTTGTGTTCAGCTTCAAGCTGTTCGGATTTCGACGTGAGCTCGCGCAGCCTCTTGTGATAGACGTCATCGCCGTCCTTATTTGCCGATTCAAGAGAGGAAAGCCTGTCCCTTGCTTCTATTAGATCCCGGGTTTTGTCCTGGAATTCCTGCGATAGGTTAGAGAGTAAGCCTGACAGTTCTATTTCGCGCGTGAGGCGGGCCTTCTTTTCCGAGTGATACCTGGTCTCCCATTCCTTGGCAAGTTCGCTCGATGCTCCCTCCATGTCGTCAGAGGATCTCTTCTTAAGGATAGCCTGGAGCGCGGTTGTCTTGCCGGTAACCTGATTGATAAGGCTTGCAGTCATTTCCACCTTACCTTTTGAGACCAGGCGGGGTAAGGCGAGAAGGTTGAAGGGCCCGTAGACCCGGCCGTCGGGGTACTGGGCTGACCACTCCATTCCCAAGTCGCGAATGCTTTCTGGCGGGAACCACTTGGCTTTGTCCGAAGAGACCATGTTGCCGGGCGCGATCCTGCCTTCAGCAGCCCAGTGCTTGAGAAGGTGGATATTCAACGGACCGTAAATGGAACCGTCTTCAACGCGAAGGAACCACGAATCGGCCGTCTCGACGCCCGGAGTCTCGTTCAACTCCTTGAGGGCTATGGACTCAGCCATGTATTCTTTAGCTTCGGCATTCTTGAGGCTATCGTAAGTTTTGGACATCCTTCCCCCTTCGCGGACGATCTTAGTATAATCAGGTCCGAAAGCGTCAAGTTGATTTGGCCTCAATATACCGTTCGTCGGGGAATTGCGCGCTTGCTAAATCGACTCTTTACGGCGTTTCAGATCATATGCTAGCCTTAATACAGTTTGGCAAAGCGTTACGGCACGACGTCTTCTTCGTATGGAATACTGCTGATGTCCCGTATTTACGAGCAATATAGAGCTTCGTGGCGGATTAAGAAGTGTTTTCTCAGGAACAGCGATGGCTCGGTTTCGGGAGCGGTAGGGTTCTCGGTAATTCTTCGCATGACCAGGGAATCAAGAATCTCCGCCGGCCACGAACTGTCGATCGACAGGGCGAACTGGACCTCGGTACTGGATATTCCGGATCTCGAAATGGACTGGACCGCTCAATCGGGCGACACGAAGTCCGGCCCATTCAACATCCATGCCATCCCACATCTTGTGGAACGCGGCATCCTCGACGACAGTGCGAAGCTTTCCAACTCCAAGACCGGCGAAACCAGGACGGTGCGCGATGTTCTGAAGGAACGGGCAGAACATGGGATCCTGGCCGATCCGAAATCGCTGACTCAGACCGCGTCAGGCTCCCACAATCTCGAGTATACGGTTGATCAGAGCCCCGAGCGCGGGAAGACGATCGCCGACGACGACCCGGCGACTGTCGATGTCGGCAAGCGTATTGAACTCGAGGAAGAAATTGACCTGATCAAGGAGTATCTCGACAGGGAACATGAAGAGTATCGGAACGAATTCGCTGAGCAACAGAAGGAGCAGGTCAAGTTTCATGAGCGTATTGAGGACCTTGTAAAGCACGTTGAACGGAACGTCGGTGTGATCGCAGAAACGCGGCTCGAACTCGAGAAAGAGAAGGTCGTGCTGGCGGAGACGAAGCTGAGAACTGAGGAGCGGGATGAAATGATTCGCTCGACAATCGAGCGGCTCGAAAGAAGAGTGGAGGAGGCTACCAGGCGGGTGGAGTTGTCAAAGAATGATTTCTCCGGGTACCGGGAGAAACGGGAACGGTTCGAACGTGCCTCCGAAGCCGGTCTCGAAGACATTGCCCTCGGCCTGGCGGAGATGAAGAAGT
>SPBP01000426.1 GCA_004525935.1 Lentisphaerales bacterium
GTCATCATGGGACATAAGTGCAACCTACAATGTGGCCATTTTCATGTCACAAGTGTTGCGCTGGCCGCTGGCGCGCGCGCAGGGCAATAGCAGGTCTCTTCCTGATTACCTTCCTGCAAATTGCATGTGCTGGCGGCCAGAATGTTGCAATATGCGAGTCCTTCTTTCGGCAGATCTCTCGTGTCGTAGTATGTAGCGCCCTGTGGTGCAGTGATTTGCGTATCAGGGGCGTCGTTGGTACGGAGAATGCATTATGTTCCTACATGTGAGTTGCGTTGACCGCGCTGGAACACATCAAGCAGCATATCTCTGAGCCGAAAGCCGGAGAAATGAATCAAGCAGAATAATGCCGATACCCGGGATGGGGAGCTCTGCAACGAACGCACGGCGGATTGCGAGGAATGGGGCCCTCGAATCGGCTGCATGGCGGGTCCCAGGGCAACACATACCCGGGCGGCATCTGCCTTCGGCAGAATGTGGACCGGGTTGTTCAAAAGGGGAGGGGAGAAGCGCCGTTCTTACTCGAGCCATGTTACTGCGCGGTAGAAATCACCGATACTTTGAGGTGCGGTGAAGGAACCTCCTCGACTGCCTTCTTGACAGTGTTCCAGCGCGCATGTAATGGGTTACAGGCTTGCCATTTCGTTCTATTGTTTCTACACTTTCCACCATGAGAAGAACGCTGGCTTTCCTCGGTGTGGTACTGTTCGCGGTGGGTTTTCTTGTTGTGCCCACAGTTCACGGCTTGGGCCTGGACCACTGCGACTCGTCCAGCCAGCCGACATCGCACAATCCCGAGGATTGCGCCACATGTAAAGTGGCAGCCTCGGCATTGGTTGTGCCCTGTGTGCACACTGACGTTTCACTATTGGAACAAGAGACCAGCGACACAAATCTTCCGGATCTTCTTCTTTCATTACTGTTCATTCCGAAGAGCCATCGGGCTCGTGCTCCTCCGCTTTCCGCGTAATTCTCTTTCGCGGATCTCTCTTGCTGATCATCGGGTCGGACTCCATAAGACGCCCGGAATCCCTTTACGGAGGAAATCTCATGTTGAAAAACAGTCACCTTTTGATTCTTGCCGGCATTATTGTCGGTTTCTGCTTGTCCTTGCCGTGCAGGGCACATGGACAGGATGTTACTACAGACGCTCTGCGCAAAGCCGCACGAACTGAAATCGAAGCCGACTCCCGTGAGGACAGGAAGGACGAAACGTTCACTTCCGGTGCTTTGGGTCTACAGCAATTGAACCCGGAAATCAGCGTAACCGGTGACATCCTGTGGTCGTATCGGGATGTTGAGCCCGGTAATGCTGAACAGGATTTCCTGTTCCGGGGACTGGGGCTTCATTTTGAAGCCTATCTCGACCCATATACAAGATTCAAAGCAGCGGCTTCGGTGCAGGAATCCGGCACTTGTCTCGGTGAGGCGTACATGACGCGCTTCGGTATTTCCTCGCAAGTCAACCTGACGCTGGGCAAATTCCGTCAGCAATTTGGCGTGGTAAACCGATGGCATAAGCACGGTCTCGATCAGGTGGATTTCCCTTTGGCTTTGCGCGAGATCTTTGGACCGGGTGGACTGAATCAGACGGGGGTCTCTATTGATTGGATCATTCCGAGTGTTGCCGGTTTCTCTCATGAACTCACCGTTCAGGTGACTGACGGGGAAAATGGTCGGGTATTTGGCGAGAATGAAGACAAAACGCCGAGCTCGCTGGCACACTACAAGTTATACCGCGACCTTACCGATTCCACCTACGCCGAACTGGGATTGACCGGGCTTTACGGTCAGAACAACGAATGGCAGGTCATGGACGTGACTGAGGACAAGAGCCTAGACACCACCGTTGCAGGCGTGGACTTCACGGTCATGTGGGAACCCACCGATAGGATGCGTTATCGCAACGTGACTTGGCGTAGTGAGGCGTATTTCGTGAACAAGGAGATCCTGGCATCCGATGGTTCCGGCGAAGACACGATCAGCGCATGGGGTGCGTACAGCTATCTCGAGAGCAAGGTGTCGAGGACGCTGGTGCTCGGTGTCCGTGGCGACTACTTCGTGCCGGCCGTCAAGGACTACGCGGAATACACGTCCGATGCCGGGAATGCCGTTTCATTGTCTCCTCTGGCAGTCGTAGAAGACGACTCCTATCGCTGGCAGGTAGGACCGTACATCACATGGCATCAGAGTCCATTCGTTCATTTCCGGGCTGAGTATAACCACCAGGATGGCAATGGAACCGGGCCGGAAGAGAATGTGGTATGGCTGCAATGCATATTTGCCGCAGGACCTCACAAGCATGAGAGGTACTAGGCGCAATACGTCGCGCGATGCTTCCGATACGGCCAAGGCTATGTCGGATGAGTAGATCAGGAAGCTCGAAATTTGAGATTTGGCAATACAGAGGAGTCATTTGATCATGAAACTACATAGATATTTGTTGGTTGGAAC
>SPBP01000261.1 GCA_004525935.1 Lentisphaerales bacterium
GAACTTGGATGCTGAAAGAGGCCACGGCGGCTTACACGGCTGATTTTGGCAAAGAATTGCCGGTCTAAGAGAGAAAAACACATGCTCCATCGTCACAACCTCCTGAAAGGCAGATGCTTGCTGTGGCGAATCCACGGGAAGCAGTTGGATCCGGTTATGGAGATTGACTGGCTGCCCGATATGTCTGATGATACCACCCGCCATGACGGGCAGCCCCGAACAGAGTCGTGAAGAACTGTTGCGCCGCGTCGAATCGCTTTCTCGAAAGCTCGAATACGCGGAATCGAATGTCCGATCGTTGAGAGCGATGCTCAACGATCTGCGGCTGGATATCCCGGCGAGTGTACCACCACCGGTTCCCGCTCCTGAGCGCAAGATTTCGGCGGAACCTGACGCGCAGCAGCAGATACGACCGCACGAGACAGCGCCGATCCTGGCGGTGCCGCCTGTGCCGACACCGCGTACACCTGTGTCCGCCGCCGTCAGACCGCCGGCGCCCGACAAGCCACATCGCGTACAGGAGCCCGTACCCGCCAGACCCATCGTTGTCGGGGCCGTTCCCAAGCCGTCCACTCCGCAGCCGACTGAACTGCCGAAAGACACACAACGTCGGAGGGCCGAGATCGAGACGCGTATTGGCGGTGTGTGGTTCAACCGTATAGGTCTGGTCGCACTGGTCATCGGCTTCGCCCTGCTCGCACGGCTCGTGCATCCTTTCCTGCAACCGTGGAACAAGATCGCAGCGCTGTATGTTACTGCCGCGGTGCTCTTCGCGGGCGGCCGCATGCTGGAGGGACGGTACGCGGTTTTCGCCCGGCCACTCATGGCGGGCGGGATAGCAGTAGCGTTCTTCACATCGTTTGCCGGCCATTTCGTGCCGGCCGCAGCCTGCTTCTCGCTGCTCGTTTCGCTCATACTGATGACCGTCAGCGTTGCCCTGCTGCTGGCATGTGCGGAACGCTGGCGCTCGGCGCCGGTTGCCGGGCTCGGCATCTTCCTGGGGCACGTGGCAGCCTACACCGGCGGGGGTGATGCAGACCTCTTCTCGCTGCTGGCGATCATGTTTCTGAGTGTTACTGCCGCCATACTGCTGATACGCCACAACTGGCTGCCGCTGGGTCTTTTTGCGGTTCTTGCATCATATGCATCCCACGCGTTCTGGGCGATCCAGGATCATCCGGTCAGCACGCCGGAACAGAGGTTCTGGGTAAACATCGGGTTCCTGAGTTCGTACTACTTCATCTTCCTGCTCTCAGACCTCCTCTATGTGCGCCGGCTCAAGCGACGCGGGCCCGACGCGTTCACGGCGTTACAACGCTGGGCAGGTCGCGCCGTCGGACCCACCAACATGGTATTGTATGCCACGTTATGCGTCGGATTCTTCCGGGCAACAGACCTCTACTGGGACCGGCTGTACCTGTTCTTCCTGCCACTTGCCCTTCTGCAAGCGGCTGTTGCCGTCTATTACTACAGACACCGGAATCCTGATTACCCGGCATACGGCACTGCGGCGGTAGTGTTCCTGACGCTTGGCCTGTTTTCCGAGTTTGCCGGCATGACGCTGAACCTTGCGCTCGCCGCGCAGGCATTGATCCTGCTCGTGCTGTCGCGCCAACTTCGGTTCTGGTTCCTGAACCCGCTTGCACAGGTCGTGCTGGGCATAAACTTCGTACATTTCTGGATGTCCGGCACGGCGGAAGTGAAGACGTTCTCTGGCTTGCTCGGGAACATCGCCACTGCGACGATTTACCTGGTGAAATCTCGACTTGAAGAAACATGGTCAAGATCCGACAGCACAGGCAGTCCTTTGCCGGAATGGCCGGGGCTTGCGGAACTGAGGGCATTCATCGACAGGTGTAATCCCGGCCTGGCACACATCCACGCGATCGCGGCCGGCATATTGATTGTGCACCAGTGCGGCACGTTCTTTGTCGGGCCCGACCTGCTCCCGGCGCTTGCCGTGGCAGGGCTGGTACTCACGGTAGCCGCATGGCTTACCCGAAGCCGCGCGGTGACCTGGACCGTCTGGCTGGTTCAGGCGCGGCTGCTGGTGGCTGTCTGGCAGATGGTAATGCGCGTAATAGTAAGACCCGGCCCGGCACCGAGCCATGAGCCGCTTTGGCTCGCGGTTCAAGGTGCAGTGCTGGTGCTCGCATTCGGCGCAGCGACAGCACTCGCCGTGGCCGCGCTTCACAAGAGGCGTATGCTTAACGTGCTGGGACTCGGGAGTTATGTCTTCGTGTTGCCGGCGGCGGGTATTGCCTACATGCTGACTGCGCCCGGCGGGGTAACCTCGTGGCTGGCCGCCGCAGTGCCGCTGATTCTCTGGCTGCAGGCGGAACGCATTCTGCGTCAGGGCCCGGAAGAAGACTGGGACCGGGCTGGCGAGCAGTGGCGCACGTTGGAGGAATGTGCTCTGTCGCTCGTACGGGTTGCGCCGGCGGCGCTTGGCGCTGCTGCTGCCCTGCTGACGATTCAGGCTGTCTACAGCATCGTCTCACCGTTGAGCACTATCTTGTGGGTTCTGTTCGGGTTATCGTTGGTGATCCTGGGTGCGGTCATGTGGCGATGTAACAGCGGGCTGCTCGTCGGACTGCTTGTGTTCCTGCCGCTGTTGGGCCTGTGCATGATCAGGAACTCCGGCGCCTGCCCGTATCCCGGTTGGCATAACTTGTCGGCCGCAGCCGCAACAGTCGGCGCAGCGATCATGCTCGCAAACACTACCCGTGGCACTAATCGCCGCGCACTGCAGTTCGGCGGAATTGTAGCCCTCGCGTACCTGCCGATCTACGCGGTCCTGCTGATGGGTTCGTCCGGCAAGATGGCGCCGTACTGGCCGTGGCCGCTGGTATTTGTCGCGGGCTGGATTGCCGTCGAAAGCTTCAGCCGACTCCGGGAACAGGAAACCGATACCCCACGCGTCCTCGGCATATCCGGACCCGAGATAGCCGATGCGGCGACCATGCTGAGCGTGATACTCGCGGCGGGGCTGGTCTGGATAACCGCCAGGGTCATACCATCGAATGTTGTTGTCTGCCGGCTCGTTTCCGCCTATGCGCTGCTCCTGCTCGTGGCGGCGTACGTGCGGCACAGCCGGAACCTGGGCCTGGCGGGCGGTGTCCTGCTGCTGGGTGCACACACGGCGCTCTAACGCGAAATGTTTGTAACCAACACGGTGAGCGGCTACCTCGTGCTCTGCTGGCTGCTGTTTGCCGTGACACTCGATACCGGCATTGTCTGGGAATGGCTCGCCAAATCGCGTGCGTCAACACGCACCACGCCGAACGGTGCAAGCCGGAACCTGCTCCAGGTCGGCGCATCGCTTGCGTATCTGTGTGGCCTGGCAGTAGGTGCAACAACGCTCTTCCTGCAAGCCAAAGAAGTGCTGACGGTCCGTTCCTACATGCTTGCCTGGGAGATGGGGCTGATGGCCGGCATGTTCGCGATCGGATACAGATTGCGTTTGCCCCGGCTCCAGATCGTAGCGTCCGTTGGCGCGCTGTCAACGGTCGTGCTCGGCGCCGTATTCGGGGCACTGGCATTCGCGATGTCACGCTGGCTCTTTGTTGCAGGGTTGGCGGTCACGGGCCTGGCGGTTGGGATACAGCGGGCAATTGCGCAACCGCGCAGCAAGCCGATTGACGATCTTCTTCCGGATTTCCGGAGACAGATGTCGGTTGCGCTTGTGGTCGCGATAAGCGTGTTACTGCTCGTCGTACTGACCTGGTCCCGGGAAATCCGCGGGTCGTGGACTACACCCAGCTGGAGTCTCGCTGGGTTCGGGCTGATGGCCTGCGGATTCATGTTCAAGACGCGCACATACCGGTATGCGGCACTTGCGTTGTTTGCGCTGTCGATCGGCCGTGTCATGTTGGTGGATATCGCTCAACTCGCGGGCATATACCGCATGATGGCTTTTCTCGGACTGGGCGCATGCCTGCTCGTCGTATCTTTCCTTTATACCCGGTTCCATGATCAGATCCGACGTTGGCTCTGACCGCTGCAATGCAAGCCCGCAATGCGTTCGCACCCCGTCAGGTCAAAATAGTCAGCCGTGATCTGACGGCCCCGGTCTTGGCACAATTCTGAGTGATTCGAGGCGTGTTGCGGACGCTGGCACCGGAAATCTCGTC
>SPBP01000166.1 GCA_004525935.1 Lentisphaerales bacterium
CCTGGCCTTCTCAGCCTGCTCCTTCTCCGCTGCTTTCAGCGCATCGGATGACTTCTTCAACGAGGACAACTCGACTTCCTTCGTGCTGGTCTCGGCGCTCAACTCCTGGTATCGGCGTTTTTCGGCTTCGAACTCCTCGCGTGCTCGATCCAGCTCGGCCTGCTGCTCGGCAAGCTTGTTCTCCAGGACCTTTGTCTTCTCTGCCTGTTCCTTTTCCGCCGCCTTCAGGGCTTCGGTTGCTTTCTTCCATTCGGATTCGAGTTCCGAAATCCTTTTCGTCAATTCGCTCTCGCGCGCGAGCCCCTTCTTCTTCTCAGCCGTTTCCTCGTCCTTCTGAACTTTCAGGTCGTGTCGAGCCTGTCGCAGACCGGATTCGGCCTCCTGCATTTCGGCATCAAGTGCACCTATTCGATCGAGGAGCTTCTGTTCCTTCTTGCTGTGACCTTTGCCGGCCTCCTCGCGCTGGCGCCGTTCTCCCTCAGCCTTGGCCTTGAGTTCCTTTATCTTCTTGGCCGCCTTCACAGAATCTGCATGGTATTGCTCAATGCGGTCGTTGATACTGCGTTCCTTTTGTTCGCTGACATTCTCAAGGGAACGGTACAGGCCCTTTTGCTTCTCCAGATCAGCCCTGGCTTCCTCAAGCATTGCTACGGTCACGCCGACTTCCTTCTCAATCGCAGATACACGTTCCTTATCGGCAGCAATTGCACGGCCCATCGACTCTTCGCCGCCCAGCCAATCGACCCCTTCTCCCTTGCTCCGCTCTGTTGCCAATCGCTCTTCAGCCTGCTCCAGGCTGGCAGCAGTCGCCTCGCATTTCTTCTCAAGCACATGCACATGCTCGCGATGAGTCTCTTCCAATCGAGCGGCCCGTTCACGCTCGGCCTCGTACAGCTCCTTCTGGTGCTTCAAATCGTTCTTAAGTTGTTCCGCCATGTCGGCGGCCCGTTTCATTTCCTGTTGCAGGTTTTCCAGTTCGCCCTTCAGGTCCTCCGCATCAGCGCCGGACTTCGCGGAACTCCTGGCAGACTCAATCTCCTTCTCAAGTGTCTCAATATCTGCACGAAGCTTTGTCTCACGCTCAACGGTCTGCTGCTGCAGCTTGGCATAGGAGTTCTGCTGTGCCTCAAGTTCTTGCCTGGCCCTTTCAAGCTCAAAGCCGGATATCTTCGCCTTCTGCTCCAAGCCTTCGATTTGCTCCAGGATTTCCTGCTCCGCTGACGTGGCACTCTCCTTCTTATCTTCAGACGGAACAATATCTGCAAGTTCGGGCAGGAGATCGCTTATCGTCACAGTTTCGCCAGTGGAATTGTTTGAAGCGTTGGCTTGGCGTTTGACCGTTCCATCCTGGACCAGATCGACAATCGCGTGGATGTTTACGGGGCCGTACGTTGAACCATCACCCACGTCTATTACCCATTGCATCGCCAGGTCGCCAAGTTCTTCGGCCTTGGACCACTTCTCCTTGTCCTGCGATATCTCGTCGCCAGGAGCAATTCTGCCCTGTTCGGCCCAATCCTTTAGGGTCGCCAGGTCGATCGGACCATAAACTGAGCCGTCAGCAATCTTCAGCTGCCACTGTCCAACCATGTCAGGGCCCTCCTTCTCCACCACCTTTGACTTCTTTTCCGGCATTTCGGACCTCTCAGAACTTTCTCAAAATATAGCTTCAAGAACTGTCTTGCTGATAATGCTAGAGGCTTCTCTCCCCGTCAATAGCTAATCCGAATCATGCACCAGCACATTGCAGCATCCTGACAGGCAGAGGCTGCATTCTACATCCAAACCGCTTCCCGACGCCACCTGCAACAACCGGCCGCAGCCATCGGCGCAGGTGCGTATTGCGCTGGTTCATGGCGTGTCATGCCATGCGAGGTAATCTCTCTTTGACAGCAACGTACACGCTTTCAGCTCCGATCGCACGCTCGAGCCGCAGAATCAGTTCCTCCCTGGGGCTGACGCTAAACGACTCGCTGGTATCGAGGAATACCTTTTCACCACCCGGGAATTCGAGACAGATGACGACAGGCACTTTCCCCGGACTGGTGCGAAGAATGGTCCTGACATCATTCAGTTCCCTGCTGTCCAGACTCGCAGTCGCGAGGTGCACACTCACGCGCTCCGCGAGAAGATCAGGCGCTTGTTCGATCGGCCAAACCCCGGAGACGTGTAACCGTCTCGAAATCGAATGGGACTCCCCCTTCCCGAGTCGACCGCAAAGCAGCAGTATCGCCCCCTCTGTAAGCAGCGATTCACACGTGTCCAGCACCGGCGGCACAAAAACCGTTTCCAGATTGCCGTCCAACCCTTCGCAATAGGCAACAACCATCCGAGCGCCTTGCCGTGTCGTCGTGCAGTGTATTCTGGAAACCAGGCATGCGGTTCTTGCTTCCGATCCGTCTACCTCGCCTTCAAGACTCTTCATGTTGTCCAGCTCGTACCTTCTCAGAAGGGAAACATAACGCGAGAGCGGATGGCCACTGATATAGATCCCAAGCAACTCCTTTTCCGCGGCAAGCAGTTCGCTTTCATGCCATGCTTTGCAATGAGGCAGTACGCTCTCGTCGTCCGCAGATTCTTCTACCTCACCCTCGAACAGCCAGCCCTGACCAGTACGGCGATCTGCCTGTCTCGCCACAGCTCTGTGCATCGCCAGTTCGACTCCGTTGAAGAGCCGACCGCGGTCCACGGGACCCGGTTCAAATGCGCCGCACCTTACAAGGCTTTCAATGGCCCTCCGATTCACGATCTTGTTGTCGAGGCGCGCACAGAAGTCGACAAGTCCTGCGTAGCGCCCGCGGGCATCCCGCTCGACTACGATCGCCCGTGCGACTGCCCGACCAACGTTCCGCACTCCGGCAAGCCCAAACAGAATGGAACCATTGACAGGCCTGAATCCTGTTGCGCTCTTGTTCACATCAGGCGGAAGGATCGACAAGCCCATTCGGCCGGCCTCTTCAAGAAACACTTTCATCTTCTCGGCGTTGTCATCTTCGCTCGACAACGACGCCACCATGAACTCCAGTGCATGGTTCGCCTTCAGGTAGGCCGTACGATACGAAAGCATTGCGTAAGCTGCGCTGTGCGACTTATTGAAGCCATAGCCCGCGAACATGGCGATCTTGTCGAAGATTTCACCCGATGTCTTTCTTGAGATGCGGTTCTTCTTCCGACATCCGTCAATAAACATCGTCTGGAGCCGCCCCATTGCAGTCGGATCCTTCTTGCTCATAGCCCTTCGCATGATATCGCCCTGTCCCAGCGAAAAACCTGCCAGCACGCTTGCCGCCAACTGGACCTGTTCCTGGTAAACCATCACGCCGAAAGTCTCCGCAAGCACCGGTTCGAGAAGCGGATGGTCAATTTCGACCGGCACCTTACCAGTCTTACGCGCGATGTAGTCCTCCAGCATCCTCATTGGGCCCGGTCTGTAGAGGGCTATGAGTGCGATAAGATCCTCCATGCGACTTACCCCTGAACGCCTCAACAGTTCACGCATCCCGCCGCTTTCAAGTTGAAAGACTCCAACCGTATCCCCGCGGTTGAGCAGGTCGAACGTTGCACTGTCCTTCTCGGGTATTGACTCGGAAGTGAACGGCACACCACCCGTTTCCTGAATCAACTCCAGCGCCTCCCTTATCACACTGAGTGTTCTGAGCCCGAGCAGATCCATCTTCAGCAGACCCAGGTCAGCAAGCGGCCCCATCGAGTACTGTGTGATGACCTGATTCTCTCTGTCCAGGGTCAGCGGGACAATATTCTTCAGCGGCGACTCACTTATGATTACACCTGCGGCGTGCGTTCCCGGATTGCGGTAGAGCCCCTCAAGCATCATCCCGTTGTCGATGATCCGTCGCCAGAGGCTGTCGGCCTCGTAAAGGCGTTTCAGTTCGCTGCTTCGAGAAAGCGCCGTGCGAATACTCGTTCCAGGCGAGTCGGGAATCATCCTGGCAACATTGTCGCAATCTGTATGTGACACCTCGAGAGCACGGCCCACATCGCGCACAACTGTTCTGGCTCCAAGAGACCCGAAAGTGATGATCTGGGCAACATTCTCACGGCCATATTTCTCTCGCACATACTCGATGACTTCGCCCCGACGATCCTGACAGAAATCAATGTCGAAATCCGGGGGAGAAACACGTTCCGGATTAAGAAACCGCTCGAAAACGAGGGAGTATCGGAGTGGATCAATATCGGTAATGCCCGTTACATACCCGACCAGACTGGCGCCACCGGAGCCACGAAGCCCAACCGGGATATCCTTCTCGCGCGCAAATCTGACAAAATCCCACACAACAAGGTAGTAGTTGACGAACCCGGTCTTCTCAATCACCTCTAGCTCATGTCTCAATCTTGCAACTATCGTCACCGCCCTATCATCGCGCGGATTGTTGACATTGGATATTCCGAACCTGCGCTCAAGCCCCTCCCGACACAGGGAATGCAGATATTCTCTCGATGACTCACCTGATGGTGTGCGAAAAGATGGAAAATGAATGCCGCCGAAGGCGAGTTCCACGTCACATCGCTCGGCTATCTCGACAGTCGCTTGAATCGACTCTGGCGTCTCGCGAAATAACGAAGCCATTTCTTCAGCGCTCTTGAAATAGTATTCATGGCCCGTGAACCGCTTCCGCCGAGGATCGCTGACAAGGCTCTGTGTCTGAAGGCACAGCAAAACGTCGTGTGCTTCTGCCTCCTCCTTCCGAAGGTAGTGCACGTCATTTGTGGCAACAGTTGGAAGCCCGGTCTTTCTGGCGATCTCAAGGATGCCGGTATTGACCAGTCGCTCTTTCTCTGAGCCATGATCCTGAAGCTCCAGATAGAAATTTCCTCCGCCCATTATGTCTGCATACTCACCTGCGGCAGCCAGAGCAGCTTCATGATCGCCTGCGAGGAGGTGGGCTCCAATCTCACCATTCCTGCAGCCCGACAGGGCAATTAGTCCCTTCTGATGCCGCCCGAGCAACTCTTTGTCGATGCTGGGTCTGCCATGAGATGCTTCAAGATGCGCTGTGGTCACCAGGCTGATAAGGTTCTGGTACCCCACATCGTTTTCAGCAAGCAATACGAGGTAATGATGACGGTCCGGGCCGTTGCCGTTTCTCGCGTGGCCCCCGGACGACACGTATACCTCGCACCCGAGCAGCGGGTTCAGACCACGCTTGCGTGCCTTCTGATAGAATTCCACGAGTCCGTACAGTACGTTGTGGTCAGTGATGGCTACAGCTCTCATCCCTGCGGCAATTGCCGCCTCCATCACGTCATCCGGCCTGCATAGGCCGTCAAGGAGACTGTAGCAGGTATGAAGATGCAGATGTGCGTATTCAACTGACATCTCGGGTAACCTCTTTCCGTATCTCATTCAATACGCGAATCGCCACCAAGACAAGCGGCAAGTTTGGGGCGCCAGGCTGTCCCCAGCACGGCCGAACCAGCAGCTTTCGGTACTCGCGATGAGGCCTGTCCAACGACCCAGGTGAGAGTTTCAGCGTCGATTCTCAGGTCGACTAAGCGGGTCGGTTAAGCGTAACCGACCTGCCCGCAATGTCTGCGACATAGTCGCTGCAGGCGGGCAAAGGCTGGCGACGAAGTGCACGATGAAGTGTATGAACAAGGCGGCCGGAGGCCACAACCAAAGAATCCGGCCGCCGGTCGAAAGTCACAAGTCGAAGGTGAAGGTACATATGAAGAAGAGTTCCTTTCTACCTGCACCTGAGACCTTCACTTTCACTGCCTCATCCTGCCGACA
>SPBP01000035.1 GCA_004525935.1 Lentisphaerales bacterium
AACTCGATGATCGATAACGGCCTGGCTTTCCTTCTCTCAAATCTGGTCGCATATTTTCTTAACATCATGTGGGTATTCGAGGCGGGCCGACACCACTGGATTGTAGAAGTACTGCTCTTCTACGCTGTATCCGGGGTGAGCGTGTTTATTGGTACCGCGATTATGGGATACCTTATCAAGCGATTCAGTATGCGGACGACATACGCGTTTCTTGCCAATATTGTCAGTGCCGTCTTGATCAACTTTGTGGTTCGCAAGTACCTGATCTTCAACGGCTGATACCGGGAACCTGCAGTCAACCAGAGATTCATGGACTACTAATTACAGAAGATCCCCGCGATGAACGCGGGGCAGGCGCGAAGAACGCAAAGAACTACAATATGCAACCGCCGATGAACGCCGATTATCTTTGGATAAGCTAACCGATAAGACTATAGGTCGCCCGTATGAAGTCAGCAGCGTAATGGGATACACTCTGCGTGAAATCTGATTCAGAAGAAACATATCGGCGTTCATCCGCGTTCATCGGCGGTTGCTTGTCCCGGTGTCTCTGCCTATCGGGCATTCAATGCGTAGGGGTGCTGGCCGACTCATCCGTCGATCTGACAATACCCGGCGTGCCGTTGATCAGCCCAGCCCTTGCAGATCCGCCGGAACTCAAGGATGCGGATATCCAGAAGGCTCTCGAGTTCCCGATTGGTTCAAAATCGTTGTTCGAGATCGTACGCCCCGGAGAATCGCTTTGCATTGTCGTCTCCGATCATACCAGGCATACGGCAATCGATCGCGTTCTGCCGGCGCTTATCAACGGACTGCTTGAGCGCGGCTGCGCGGTTGAAGATATGTTCATTATGATTGCGTCCGGCATACACAGACACCCGTCGACCACGGAAATCGAGCGGATACTGGGCACTGCGACTGCAGATCGGTTTCGGGAAAGAATCTTCCTGCATGACCCCGACAATTCGGCCGAACTTGCGCTGGTCGGAACGACATCGCGCGGGCGTCGGGTACTGGTCAACCGCCAGGCGCTTGCCAGTGATCGTCTGATTCTCACCGGGACAGTCATCTATCACTATCATGCCGGATTCGGCGGCGGTCGCAAAGCGCTGGTCCCGGGATTGGCAAGTCGGGATACAATAGCATTCAGCCACAGCCTTACGATTGATCCTGTCGATGACCGCATTCATCCCGGGGTTGGTCCGGGCCTGCTTGACGGCAACCCGGTCTCGGAAGAGATGCTCGAAGGTGCCCGGCTATGCGAACCTGATGCCATAATCAACACCATCTTGACGCCCGGCGGTCGCATCGCGCGTGTATGTGCCGGTGAACTTGACGCCGCCCACCGTGCCGCATGCGGGGTCGCGCGCGATATATACTCGTATTCCGTACCCGCACCGGCGGACCTTGTGATTGCGGATGCCGGTTCAGCATCAAACTGGATACAGTCTCACAAGGCGTTGTTCAACGCGGCCCGGGCCGTACACTCGGACGGCCGAATCGTGCTGGTGGCGCCCTGTCCCGAAGGTCTGGGCAATGAACGATTCCGCCACTGGATTCGCAAAAAGACCGTCTCGGAGATCTTCGATGGGCTCAGAACGGCGCCCGAAGTGCTGGGGCAGACGGCATTGTCCACGAAAGAACGGGGCAGGAAGACGATCCTGGTAACAGGCATGCCGGAACATGACATTGAGGACCTTGGCATTCGTACGGCACCTGATCTTGAATCTGCCATCACGGCTGCCGTTGACGACTTGAGATCTGCCGGCATCAAAGAGCCCACCTGCTACATCATGCCCCAAGCCCGTTACACCGTGCCGTTTACTGATTGAGAAATACCGAACGCGAAGATATCTCCCGCAGCCGTCTTCGTGCCGAGCACCACGCCGTGCCATGGAGGGGCAGAGAACTCCATGTGTGTGAGTGCGTGGGTATGTCCATACACCTGGTCCTACACTTAATCGCACACGTGATCCCTCCACTTACTTGCTTACGCTTAACCGAACTGCTTAGTCTAGGTTGTGCTTGCAGAACTGTCGGGTGTTGACATGGTGACGGAGATGTGCGAACCAGACAGTTGGAGCGTATGCGCAAGACCGCGCCGCTCAACTGCACGTTGGCTGTTGGATATTGAATCAGGGCCTTACTCGAGGACGAGGATGATTTCCCTGGTCATTGGACATTCTTGTTGGATATCGGCCACTTTCCCCCCGACACCTGAAACCATTCGGTTCCCACGGGCTATGAGCCCGGATGGACTGGCGTATCGCCCTTGGCGCAGAGCGGACATTCGGCCGACTTCCATGTCACCGGTTCCATTTGGAGCAGGCTGAAAACAGAATGGGGCAGCTTGGCCTTGCCACCGCTTCGATCAACCAGCACCGCAACGGCGGCCACAATGCCACCCGCTTCCTCGACAATGTCGATTGTCTCCTGCACCCGGCCACCTCGGGTGATGACATCTTCTGCGACAACAAACCGTTGGCCCTTGTCGATCACGAAGCCGCGCCTGAGCACAAGTTTGTCGTCCTTCTTCTCTGCAAAGATCGAAAGCGCCCCCATTGCCCGCGCGATCTCGTGTCCCACAACGATCCCGCCCAGTGCCGGCGCAATAACACCGTCGGCTGCAACCCCGGCTTTCCGCAAGTTTTCGACTAGTGCGCGGCAAAGCTTCTCGGCGATGTCTGGAAACCTGAGGACATGCGCACACTGAAAGAACTGATCGCTGTGCAGCCCGGAACGCAGTTCAAAGTGTCCGCTGAGTAGCGCATTAGTTTTGCGCAGGATATCGAGTATGTCTACTGCCTTCATTGAACCGGCAGCATAGCCCACGTCCCCTCGCCCCGCAAGTACCTTCATGCTTTGGCGGACAGTGTAGAAGAGTGTTCAGGGTTCAGTGTTCAGGGTTCAGGAACCGCCAGAAATACCAATGAGATTCTCGCGCAGCCGTCTTCGTGCCGAGCACTACGCCGTGCCATGGAGGCGCAGAGAGCGCTGGGCGACTCAAAACAGGTGGGCCGGACTGTCCCTCCTTCGCCGAGGCTCCCTACTTCGCTCGCGGGCGAGCTACGTAGGACGAAGTCGGGTGCAAACGCATTGCGGATTTGGCTTCATGCCCGAATCGTAATCGTCCTCGTCCTCAGTGATCCGCCTAAGGCGGAGAACGGTCCTCGTCCTCGATCTCCATTTCTCCTTTTCTAGGACCAGCCTTCGTCGCCCGACTCTCTTCCAGATCAGGACTACAGCCCGGCAAGCGAGGGCCGTTCGTCACGCTCTGCGTTCCTCACTGAGGACGAGGACGAGGACGACCAACACATTAGCCTTCAGGACGAAGCTGTGGGTCCGCATTCCCTGCCCGCAATGTTGCGCACCCGCCCGCACCGTGCCCGTCGGCTGACGGACTCTGGTGCAGGGCGAAATCCGCAATGCAAACTGCTGGCATGCCCACACCACAGTACCACAAGGCCGGCAAACCCACACGACCAGACCCGAAGGCAACAACAGGTCGCCTACCGATCAATCTTGATGCCGCGCCGCACAAACGTGGGGACATCCAGATCCTCACCATCCATGATCGTGGGCTCCACATCCTTGAACCGGCCCCTGCCCGAGACCAGCAGCCCAAGATCGGGCTGCGTAACCTGCGATCTCTTCCGCCGCGTGGTCTTACCCCTCGCCGCCGACTGCGTCGCAGGCTCCGCCTGCTTCGCCAGCGTCGAGCTACCACCCCAGTCTTCCGCGGAAAGGATCGTGACAGAGATATCTTCCTTCGCATCCTGCTCCAACGCGACACCGACAAGCAGACGCGCCCTGGCATGCGAGGCCCTCTTTACCTCGGAAACAATATCGCCGATCTGCCGAAGGGAAAGCGCGCTGCCACCAACTATGCTCACAAACAACACGGCCGCACTGGAAACCTTCTCCTCGCCCAGCATTGGACAAATCACCGCTTCCCGCGCGGCAACCCGCGCCTTGTCCCGACCCGACGCGAAACCGTACCCCATCGAAAACACACCCGAGGTCTTGAGTGACATAGCCTGCAACTCGGAGCGATCGAGCGTAATCAGGCTGTCCCTGGACATCAGCCGATATAGTGCGTAGACCCCGGAGACAATGACTTCATCAGAACGCGCAAAAGCATTCTTGAGTGTGACATTCCCTTCCTCAATGGAAACAAGATTCTCGTTAGGCAGAACAACAACAATATCGGCCGCATCAAGCAGACTCTTCATTGCCCTGTCTGACTTCTCACGACATTCATCGCCTTCGAACCGGAACGGCAATGTGACGAGACATACCGTCAGCGCGCCGGCTTCACCGGCTGCCTCCGCAACCGCAGTAATCGCGCCGGATCCCGTTCCCTTGCCCAGCCCCGCGAAAATGAAAGCAACGTCCGCGTTCGAAAACAATCCTGTCAGCAGGTCGTAGTCAGCTTTCGCCGCAGCCTGCGCGGCTTCAGGCTTGCCGCCCGCACCCATGCCCTTCAGTGAATTCTTGCCGAGCTGCAGACGAATAGCGGCGGTCGACTCGTGGAGTGAACCGGCATCGGACCCTATTGCCGCAACGGTCAACTCACTGCCGAGCAGAGCCGCAACGCGATTCGCAATACGACAGCCCGCACGTCCGAGTCCGGCAATAAGAATCAGTTCCGGCGGCGTAAGACTCGGCTCTCCTGTCATTTCAAACATCGTTCGTCCTCAGACAAGGTGTCAGTAACATCGAATGAATCCCAATCGTCCTCGTCCTCGTCCTCGAAAGGACAATCAGGTTTCGGGTGTCGGGTTTCAGTGTTCAGCGCTGGAAATCGGATATTCAATCAGTTCCTCCCACATCCAGTCTGTTCCCTGCGATCTCTGCCCCTCCTCGCCTCTGCGGGAGGTATTCTTCCACCAACACTCGATTGGACATTCGAGGACGAGGACGATTACGATTCATGTCTGCCCACCCTCACACACTCACATACCCACACACAATCAGTTTCGGATTCCTGACACCTGCCTGCCCTCCGTAGCTTCAGCGAAGGAGGGAACACTGAAACCTTCTTTCACCTCTTAAAGATCTTGCTGATGAATCCGCCGAATCCAGACGATGTCCTGTGTTCGACACTGCGAAGCCCGTACCTGATCATCCCGACCGGCGCCGCGTATTCCGGACCATCCAACAGCGCGGTTATGCCGTCGGCATCCACCGGCCTGCCCACCATGCAGGGAAGCCCGAACACCTCCTCTGCAAGTTCGACAATGCCCTTCATCCGGGCACCCCCTCCGGTAAGAACTACCCCTGCCCCAATCTGATGCTGCAGATCGAACTGGCCAAGTTGCGCTTTGACCATCCTGAAAACCTCGTCCATCCTCGCATTGATCACAGCATGCAGGGCAGATACCCCAACGGATCGACCTGAAAATCCCGTCTCAGGCGGCAACTCAACAGTAAGCTCAGGCGCCGCTTTCTCGATGACCGCACTGCCGGTCTCGGTCTTCAATGATTCCGCCTGCCTCATCGAAACGCTGAAGGCGAGCGATATGTCATTCGTTACGTGGTCGCCACCTACACTGAGTGAAGAGGCGATTGCCAGGGATTTCCCTACATACGCAACAAAATCGGTCGTGCCGCCCCCGATGTCGATCACGATGACGCCCGCCTCCTTCTGTTCAGGGGTGAGCACGGCCAATGCGGCGCATAACCCGCTGAATGCAACATCGGCAACATCCATCGGAACACTTTCGACAACTTTGACGGTGTTGTGAAGCCTCGTCCGGACACCGTGCAGCGCCAGCATGTCGAGCGACAGCTTCGCGCCGGCAAGGCCTTCCGGGTTCGCAACAAATTTCTGGTCGTCAATGCGGAAGTACTGACAGATGGTGTGGATGACCTCGCGGTCAGGTGGCAGGTTGATTGCCCTGGCCAGATCCATGACCTGTTCTATGTCGTCCCGGGTTATCTCGTGGGGATTGGCAACGCGAATGCTGCCGCGGGTAACCTGGCTCTGGATATGGGCGCCCGACAAAGCAATGTGCGCTTCTCGAATCGTAACCTGTCCACTGTCCTCGGCAGCCTGAAGTGCCCCGCGCATACATACTATGGCGTTCGCAAGATCTATTACTTCTCCTTTACGTACGCCCTTCGACGCGTGCTCGCCCAGCCCGTTGAACAGAAGGCGACCGTCATCCCTCATTTCTCCAACCACGGCAACAACCTTGGTCGTGCCGACTTCAATTGCAACCACGGGGGCAGCAGCCACTAGTTCCTCCTATCCCAACGGGGATCGGTTGGACAATACTCGGTATAGTTGTCACTCATCAGATTAACCCTGCGCAGCGATACGCCCCTGCGATCGGCCGCCCGCAGAACACCGCAGAGAAATTCCAGCCGCTCCTCGAGATCCTTGTTGGGCACACCTTTCTCGCCTTTCGACTTGTCCCACGCGAGGAACACGATGGGGCCATTCACCAGCTTGGCAGCGACATACTTGTCGCCCAGGTCAATATGCGTAACCTTGATGACATCTCCCACTTTCGTAGTATTGCACACGTCAAGAAGTGCGAGCGCATCCTCGCAACCACTGCCGATCATGCTGTTCCCCGGCGACCTTCTTCTGCCCGCGTAACCCGTTATCATGGGAAGTGCGTCCGCACTGGATCTTGACCTGGCAAGAAATACGACACCCTCCTCGTCTACAACGAGGTATTTCCGACGGTCTGCCCTGTTGCCAAGCCGGGCCACGGGGAAGCGCTCCACCAGCTCGATCTTCAAGGTCCCCGGCAGAATACGGCTGATCACCGCGGACCTGATATTGGGGGTCTTTTCGATTTCCTCCTGCAGTTTCCCGATATCGACAAGAAACAGGTTGGTGCCCACCTTGATTCCCGCCTGCTCGGAAACAAACTGCCGGAGCGACTCGCTCTCGCACTTGATGACGTAGTTCGTCAGCGTGTATTCAGGATTGTCCGAAAGCAGAAGACCCCTGGCTTCCTTCAGGGCAAAATTGCCCAGCAGGAATGCGACGCCGACAGTCACCGCCAGCAACAGCACTATTCCTGAACGCGCAACCCACTCTTTTCTTTTGCCGGCAAGTCGCGCATTGACCCTGAGCACCGGGCGCTGGCGGGTCCTGTTCTTCTTGAAGTGAGAACGTTTCCTGCGCGGCTTCAGATCTTTGTCAAACCACATTGTTTACCCTCAACTGCTGTGTGTGGGTGTGTCGTTCCGTGTTCAGTGTTTCCGCCAGAGGCGGATCCGCCTACGGCGGACAGTGCTCAGGTCTCCGTGCGGTTGCTCAATCGTCCTCGTCCTCGTCCTCGTCCTCGTCCTCGTCCTCGTCCTCGTCCTCGTCCTCGTCCTCGAAAGTCCAATCAGGTCTGAAGGTTCCTGGTTCTTTGTTCCTGATTGATGCATTCTCTCTCCCTGACACCTACCTGCCCTCCGTAGCTTCAGCGAAGGAGGGAACACTGAAACCTTCCCCCACATAATCTGCTCCCCTGCGCCTCTGCGCGAGGCATTCTTCCACCAACACTCGATTGGACATTCGAGGACCAGCCTTCGCCGAAGGCTACGGCCTGGCACGCGAGGACCGTTCGTCACGCTTCGCGTTCCTCACTGAGGACGAGGACGATTACGATTAATGCCGTCACTCGATACCCCACACTCGACACGCCCCACACACCCACACACTGGCAGCCTCATCAGTACACGCCAGCTCGACAATCCGCGCGCATAGTTCCGGAAACTCTATGCCGGAATACCGCGCCGCTTTCGGCAACAGACTGGTCTCAGTAAAACCGGGAATACTGTTAAGCTCCAGCACATGCACGGTCCCATTCCGGTCAACCCTCATATCTACCCGTCCAAAGCCGCGACAACCAAGCGCCCTGAACGTGCGCATTGCCGATTCTCGGCATTGCTCGGCCTGCTCGGCTTCAAGCGACGCGGGCACAACATATTGCGTACCGGGCGATGAGTACTTGGCAGTATAGTCGTACCACCCGTCCGGTACAACGATTTCGACCGGCGGCAGCGGTTCGTCCCCGACAATTCCAACAGTAATCTCCCGCCCATCAATGTACTGTTCCGCAAGGAATTCGTCCCCGTATTTCAGAGTGTCAGCCACGGCAGCTTCCCAGTCTTCACTTCGCCTGACTATGTGCACGCCGATCGACGAGCCCTGCCGTATGGGCTTCACTACCACCGGCAGGTCCTGCTCGGGCGTATCGCCGCGCCGCATAACGTGGTGGGCCGGCGTGCTGATGCCTGACTCTTTCAGGATCCGTTTCGTTACCAGCTTGTCAAAGGCTGCTGCGCTTGCTTCTGGCCCGGACCCGGTATACGGCTTGCCGACCCGTTCAAGCGCCCTCTGTACCCCGCCGTCCTCTCCGAATTCGCCGTGCAGCGCGATAAATACTGCGTCCGGATTCCCGGTGAGTACCACCTCGGACCCCGTAACATCAATTTCAATAACCTCGTAACCAGCGGCACCTAGTGCCCCGGCGACGGCAGCGCCGGACCGTAATGACACGTCACGTTCGAGTGAGGACCCGCCTTTCAAGACAGCTATGCAATTAAACGACCTTCGAGAAGGTCGGTGGCGTTCGGAGTGCTTGTTCAAGGTGTCAGGTGTCATGCACAAATCGTCCTCGTCCTCGTCCTCGTCCTCGAAAGGACAATCAGGTTTCGGGTGTCAGCTTTCATTTCTTTGTCGCAAGCTTTGTCGCGAACTTTGTCGATCAGTTACTACTGAATAGTTCCTGATTCTTACCAACCTTCGGCGCAGTTTCTATCATCTATCCTCTATCTTCTATCAGTTCCCCTCACACCACACACCGACAAAGCTCACGACAAAGGGTCCCTTCAGCCATCCTCTTTCCCACCGTTGATATAGGCGGGCTCTCGCGCTATGCCCCGGGTTCATCCCGGGGTCTCTGCGGGAGATGCCTCTCCCAGACAACTGACTCAACACCCGAGGACCAGCCTTCGTCCCCCGACTCTCTCCGAGGTCGGGACTACGGCTTGGCACGCGAGGACCGTTCGCTCCGCTCACTGAGGACCCGACTTCGCCCTGCGTGGCTTCGTCGGGCATGCGAGGACGAGGACGATTGATGCTTTTTGATTTCCAATACACTCCAACTCACACTCCTTCAAATCGCGATGAAATCGGGATTATCTAGCAGACAGTCGGACTTTGGCGGATCGTCAAAGACCGACTGTCTGCTAGAATGACTATCTCATTTTTCAGGTCAACGTTAAAGCGCGACTTGACACGATTCCGCGCAATTTCGATCAGCGCAAGAACGTCGGAAGCACAAGCGCCTTTCTCCGTGACAATGACATTCGCATGCACGTCCGAGATCTGCGCACCACCGACCGTCAAACCCTTGAGCCCGGAAACGTCAAGCAGACGACCGGCGGCGTCATTCTCCGGGTTGAGGAAGACGGAGCCGGCACACCGTAACCCACGCAGCCATGCGCGTTTGTCGTCAATTTCAGCCCGAATCCGGCGGCTGGCGGCGTCATCAGCCTTCGTAACGGCAAAACCTGCGGCAAGAATGCACGCGGCAGAAACCCCGGATCGGTAGGCGAACCGGGGCTCGCGATCGATCGTTTCTTCACCAGCTTCATTCATGACCCGCACCCATGCCACGCGAGAACCCGTTTGCCCGCCAAATGCGCCTGCATTCATTCTTACGGCACCACCGACCGTTCCGGGTATCCCGCGCAGGAATTCCAGCCCACCAAGCCCGTGTTCCTGGAGCCACGCAAGAAGCCGGTTTGTGCCGACGGCTGATCCAACCGATATAATGTCAGCCTTCATCTCAATCGCATCAAATTCCGGGCCGGCCAACTTTCCGATAATGCCGCGCACCCCGAGATCGCTTACAAGTAGATTGCTCCCGGCGCCAATCAGCCTGAAAGGAATGGCCAGACGCTGCACATGTGAGAGCACACTCCTGAGATCAGGAGTGGACCCGATTTCAATCCATACATCGGCCACCCCTCCAACACCCATCGTGGTCTTGCCCGCCAGTGGCTCATTCGTACGAACAACAGAGGTCTCCAGGGAACTTGCCAGTTCCTCGATCCGATAGTCATCAGTCGGGCTGACCGGAAGCTTGCCGGACTGAAGCCGCGTCTCGGCCTTTGCCCATTGCGCAACCTGCTCGATATCACCGGCGCCGGCAACAAGCAGTATATCGCCCGGCGCAAGGTCGCGCCGCAGCCCCTCCCATGCAGCCCGCAGCGAAGAAGCCAGCGCTGTGCAGCCGGGCCCCGTCGTGCTGCGGCGGAAATGCACATATAGATCGGCCGCAGCGCCACCTTCTGTCGGTAGTTCGGATGCAGCGTATACCGGCACAAGCACCAGCTTGTCGACGCCTTCGAAAGCTCCGGGGAACTCCGGACCCATCGCCAGCGTGCGCGAATAACGATGAGGCTGGAACATGGCCAGGATCCTGCTCCGCCCATAACCACGGGCCGTGGCGACCAGTGCTGATATCTCGGTGGGATGGTGGGCATAGTCCGAGACCACCAGCAGATCCTCCGAAACAAGAACCTGCTCGAACCGCCGACGCGGCAGCGCAAGCTGTGCAACGGCGGCCCGTACGGAACTGAAAGGAATATCCATCTCCAGTGCCACGGCTGCAGCGGCAAGCGCGTTGAGCGCGTTGTGTCGGCCGGGAACAGGAACATGCAGTATGCCGAGTTGTTCCCCACCCCGGGACAAGGCGAATGCTGAGGCGAGCGCCGAAATCTCCAATTCTCGCCCGCGGTAGAATGCGCCTTCCTCAAAACCCCAGGATACCGCTGTAGATAAGTCAGCGCAAAGGGAACAGAGGGTAGCCTGGTCGGAACAGTACAGAAGCTTCTTCCTTGTTGCGCGCGCAAAGCTGCGGAAACAATCCATGAGCTCCTGCAGATCCCGGAAGTTTTCGAGATGATCGGCTTCGACGTTCGTGATAACCGCCAGTTCCGGAGCGTATAGCGCAAGGGTTCCGTCGCTTTCGTCGGCCTCGAATGCAACGACACTGCCCCCCGCAGCAGCTCCGCCCCCAAGCCGGTCCACTTCGCCGCCAATAACGAAACCCGGCGATAGCCCGCAGTCTTTCAGAATCTGCGCAATGAATGCTGCAGTCGTTGTCTTGCCGTGAGTGCCGGCTATACCCACCGACGGACGACCGGCAAGCAGCGCGGCAAGCATCTCGCCCCGCTTGATTACCGGGATCGAGCGCGATGCAGCCGCGCACAGCTCCGGCGAGGACAGCGGCACAGCCGAGCTTCGTACTGCGCAGATGACCGAATCGGTCAGGTGTGCCGGATCGTGACCGGACACAACGTCGATGCCGTGTTTCGCCAGGCGCTCGGCAAGCAGGCCGGGACTGCAATCGCACCCGGTTACCCGAAACCCCTCAGCATTAAGCAAGATCCCCAGCCCGGCCATGCCCACACCACATGCGCCGACCAGGTGAATGTGGCCGCTGCTCTTGCCGATAATGCGTTCCGCATCGCCCATAATATCACTTTTGCAGGTGGCCGCCATTGTCCAGTGCCGTCCGTACCGCCAAATGCCGATCTTGACTGGTTTCCAGACCACCGTATCATGTTGCGATGGGTGTGAGCAAGGGCTGGGGAACTGATTGTGTGGGAACTGCCTGTGTTCAGGGGTTCAGAGTTCAGAGTGCAGGAATGAAATCGTAATCGTCCTCAGTGAGGAACGCGAAGCGTGACGAACGGTCCTCGTCCTCGTCCTCGAATAGGGAGTGGTGCTGGTCATGCGTGAAAAGATTTCAGCCTGTATTACGGCCGGTAACGAGGAGCACAAGATCCGTCGGTGCCTGGAAAGCATAACGTGGGCCGACGAGATCGTGGTGGTCGACAGTTTCAGCAAGGATAAGACCTTCGACATCTGCCGTGAATACACCGACCGCGTCTACCGGCATGAATGGCTCGGGTATATCGGCCAGAAAAATCTCATCAAGGATATGGCTCAGTATGAATGGATTCTCTTCATTGATGCGGACGAGGAAATCTCGCCCGAATTGAAAGAGGAAATACTCGCCGAACTCAGCTCGGACTCATGTGCAAACTACGCCGGCTACAAGTTTCCCCGCATGGTTCACTATCTCGGAAAATGGATCCGGCACGGTGACTGGTATCCCGACACCAAGCTCAGGCTCTTCAGAAAGGCGAAGGGCAAGTGTTCCGGGGTCGAGCCGCATGATCGAGTAACGGTGGATGGCCCCGTCAAGAGCCTCAAGGGAGACCTGCATCACTACACCTACAACTCCATCGGCGACCAGATCCTGGCCACCAACAAGTTCTCAACAATAACCGCACAGGGCTGGGTGAAAGAGAATCGGCCGTTCCGCCTGCGCCACCTGCTTTTCAGACCGCCATTCCGATTCCTTCGCTCGTATATCGTGCGCCTCGGATTCCTCGATGGCATACAGGGCCTGATCATTGCTTCAATCATCTCCTACTCAGTGTTCTCAAAATACGCGAAGCTCTGGGAATTGCACCGCAAGAAGCGCCTTGAAGAGTCGACAGCGGACAGTTGACAGTGAGCGGGCACCTGTGTGTGGGTGTTCGGGTGTCAGGTGTCGGGAAAACCATCCCCAATCGTCCTCGTCCTCGTCCTCGAATCAGGCAGGGCCCAGCCAAGACGGTCGCTCGGGTCGTCCGGCCCGCGCGATCAAAGGCTTCGATGGTGGGGCTGAGATATCCCGGCCCACCTGCTTCACTCTGCAATCCATCTCCACTGTTTGCCTGAACTGCCGAGGACGAGGACGATTCATGCGCCCACACTCACATACCTGCCCGCAATGCAAACTGCTGGCATGCATACCAGCACATACCGAAGGCCCATCCGCTCACACACTCACACACATGCACTTCCCCTGCACCCGTCACGCAAGACGCTCCACCAGAGAACGTAGTTCAGCCTCGGCATTCCTGCCGGCAATCTCTGCCATTCGCCGCCGTTGCGATTCAATGACTTCACTGCGTAAGCCACGATCGGTCACAACCCGGTCCAGAAGCACGGCAAGCTCGGCGGGTGACGCATCCTCATACATGATCCCGGCCGATCCGAGCGCCTCGGGTATTCCACCAGCTCTGTTGGCTACAACAGGAACATCGAATGACATCGCCTCAATGAGCGGTCTGCAGAAACCTTCATGTCGGCTGGCAGTCGCGAAGACGTCGGCAATTCTGTAGTAGGTCGGTAAATCCCGAAAGTTAACGTAACGTTCGAAGCACACGTTGGGTATGCACCACTCCCCCGCAAGCATACGCAGCATTACGAAGTATGCCGGAGCACTTCTGTCGGACCCGACAAGAATGAGGCGGCTTTGTCGATTGATGGTGCGATGATACCAGCAGTAAGCCTGCATCAGGTCTTCTACTCGTTTATTGGGCACAATCCTGCCGACAAAGAGAATGTTCGTCATCGGCACACTGAACTTGCCGAGTATCACGTCCGAAGGAGGATCGCTCATCTCCGATCCGGAGAACTGAAGAGGGAATACTGCTACCTCGCGAGCGCCCAGGGATTCAAGTTCGGCCGCGTTGAAACGGGAAACCGCCCACATTGCATCTACCCTCGGGATCACGTTCGCAAGGGCTCCCCGCGCATCTTCCAGCTCACGTGCGATGCGATCGTCAAACCCGGCAAAAAAGTGGGCCGGTGTGACGTTATGATAATGCAGAACCTTTCTTGACGAAGATCGCAGGAACGCTTCCACCGCCGGTGACCCGATTGAGTAGTGGTGAATAAGGAGGGAAGCTTTGTTGCCTCGATGTTCTTCCAGCGGTCTGCATTCCGGCAACAGCCCTGCAGACACATGCCTTGTGTCCACGAAGATGTCGGAGGCTATTCCCCAACGCTTGAATATCTGCCTGAGGTTCTGCGCTTCGGAGGTAATGGCATCGCCTTCCGAAAAGCCTGCAAGCATCTGATCTATGCGTTCAAACATTGACTAACTCTCTGCCGGCGTGTCGGCCTCCAATACAACTTGCTCCCGATCATCGGCCATCTGCAATTCAAGGTCTCGGATTCTTCCCCGAAGTTCTTCAACTTCTTCCTGCTGTTCTTCCCTGATGAACTCCAGAGCAGCGGTAATCTGAGTGTTGATTCCTTCTTGCTGCAACG
>SPBP01000491.1 GCA_004525935.1 Lentisphaerales bacterium
GAAAAGGCAAGAAGCGTGGTGAGCGTAGACGTGATGACCGGCCACGCTACTTCAGATGCGCCGTTGACCGCCGCCTCGATCCGGTTCTCACCGTCGTTGTAATGACGGTAGATGTTCTCAACAATGACGATCGCGTTGTCCACAAGCATGCCAAGCGCGAGAACAAGAGAGACGAGCACAACCATGTTCAGGGTGATGCCGAGCAGGCTCAGGACTATGAACGACATCAGCATCGAGAAGGGGATGGCGAGGGCGACCATCAGACTGTTCCGCCCGCCCATGAAGAATATGAGGACAAGAACAACGAGAATGAAGCCGGCGGCTACGTTGTTCTCGAGCTCGGCCAGCATCATGCGGATATCTTTCGACTGATCTTCAGTAAGCGTGAGCTTGATGCCGTCAGGTAGCTGATAGCCGGCAAGAATCTCCTTAACGGAATCGATGATCGCGATTGAGTTCTCTCCCGCACGCTTCATGACGCTGACTGTAACGCAGGGCTCTCTGTTCACACGCGTGATCGAGGCACGATCCTTGTATGTGTCAATCACGGTGGATACGTCAGAGAGATAGACGGGTTGCCCGCCGCGAATCCCAAGGACAAGGTCTTTAATCTCATGTACGTGCGTGAACTCGCCGGGGACCCGTACCTGGTACTTCTGACCGGACGCTGTATCAAGATTTCCAGCGGAGACGGTGGCGTTCTCGCCGAGCAAGATCGCGCTGAAAGCCGATACGGGAATCCTGTAGGAAATAAGCCGGTTCAAGTCGACTTCGATGCGAACTTCTCGCTCCAGCGAGCCGGATACACCGGCTTGCCGAACGCCCGGGACGTTCTCAATAAGATCTTCCAACTCCTGGGCGATGTTATCGAGTCGCTCGAGGCTTGGATCTCCGGATAAGGTGAAGGTCAGGATGGGAATGTCGGTGCTGACGTTCAAGTCATCGACAGTGGGCTCGTCCAGGTCGTCGGGCAGATCCGGCTTGGCCATGTCTATCTTGTCCTTGACCTTCTGCAGTGCCTCATCAATGTCCTGATCGGTCGTGAACTCAATGAAAATAACGCACATTCCCTCCATCGAGGATGACGATATCTCCTTCACATTGTGCAGATCGTTGAACTGCTTCTCGAGGGGAATGGCAACGAGATTCTCCATCTCGGATGGCGCCATGCCCTCGTATGGCGCCATGACGGTCACGAATGGAACGGTGACGTCGGGGGCGCCCTCCCGCGGCATCCCCATGTAGCTGGTCGAGCCGGCCATAACGAGAACAACGATGAAGACGAAGGCCGCGGCCCTGAACTTGACTGCATATTTCGGAATGATCATCTACCGTGCCTCTGAATCGGGCTCCACTACAGTAACCCGCATGCCGTCCTCAAGCTTGCGATGCCCATCAATTACCAGTGATGCACCAGCCTCCAGTCCGGATTGAATCACCGCCCGGTCACCGACGATCGCATTGATCTTCACAACCCGCCTCAATGCCGCATCGTTCTGGATTTCATAGGCAATATATTCGCCTTTGCTCGGGATCAGGGAGGAGAGGGGGACACTGATCGCATCGGTCAGTATCCCGCGTTCATATTCTACGCTCGCGATCATGCCGGGCTTGAGTGCACCGTCGGCATTCGAGACGTCCAACTCGACCTTGAAGGAATTACTGCCGGGCTCTGCGGCCGTGGCAACAAAGAGAATCGATCCGGTGAATGTGCGGCCAGGTACGGAGGCAACAGTGAACGGTATCTGCTTGCCGACCTTCGCGCCCAATACGTCACTTTCGGGAACACTCATCAGGACCTTGAGCCGATCCGCTGTAACAATGCGGAACGCTGCTACGCCGAGAGCGACGTATTCACCTTCACTGACAAAACGATCCTGGATGATACCGGCCAGGGGTGAAAGTACCTCACACTGCGAAAGAAGGACCCTGACCTCCTTCAACATCACGTCGGCAAGGTCCCGCTGGACACGGACCTTATCCAGCTCCGAATCGGAGACCGCGCCGGTCTCTTGAAGACCGGTGATTCGCGCAAAATC
>SPBP01000012.1 GCA_004525935.1 Lentisphaerales bacterium
CGAGGACGAGGACGAGGACGAGGACGAGCGGAGCCATCCGCCCTCTCCGTGGCCTTCTATCTCTGCATATTGAGCAATCTCGTCACTAGAGTAAAGGGGATACCCAGTTGGCTCAATAACAGGGGGTTCACTACGAGCGGCGAGGGCAGGCGCGAGAAGAGGCTCGAGCAACGCGAGAGCTCTCGGCGAAGCCGAGACGAGGCATTTGGGAGAATGCCGAAGCAAATTCCCCCCGAGCACCAGACTACGCCTTCGCTCCACGAAGTGGAGCTCCTGGCTACGTCTGGCTTCGCCGGGTCTACTGCTTCAGGGCTTGGGGGAATCCGCAGGATACTGCATCTCCGGAATAGTGAGGCCGGCTCCGAGAAAGGACAGGCGGAGTTCAGCGCCCTGAAGGCGGGTTGCGGCATTTTGGTTCTGAGCGCAGTTGAATTCCCACGTGGCTGTACGCAGACCGGCGAGGTCCGCATTTGACTTCAGGACTTCTGCGGGCAGATTAAGTGTCGAGATATACCGGAAATCCGACAGTGCACCATTCATTTCCGCGCCGTCAATTGTACGAGCTCGATGTACGGACGGGGAAGGCGCTGAAGCGGGGGAAGGATCGTGCTGCAGTACGTAGGCACCGTAGGGTGTTTTCCTGACAGAGAACCTGCGGTGCGAGAAGAACGGCGTGTGCATCAGGCCTGAGAGAGAATCGAAGTCAATGCGCAGCTCGGCCATGATCGATTCATTCCAGTCTCTAACCTTCACACTTGTCAACCGGGCTCCATGCTTTTCAGACTTCTTCATTACGGCCTCAATGTTCTTCTGATCGAAGAGCATGGGGATTGCCCGGTAGCTGGACTCCGTTGCGGTCTGACCGCTGACGTCCTCGAGTTCGGCGGCCATGCCCATGAGCATGGCAAGCTGGTCGGCGGAAGTTTTCGATATTGAGTACTTGAGCTTGTAGATCCCGGACCCATCGGAACGGAGGGTGATTGTTTCGCGTATATCGGCGCAACCGGCGGCAAATGCCGCGCAGATGGTTGCCAGCAGAAACGCCATGGCCCGTACGCGATCGATTCTACCGAAGGTCATTCCGAACTCCCTTATTGCGAAGGCGAAGGTATCGGGGCGGCGCTATTGGTTTGGATTGGATCATCGTCGACCATCTTCACAAGCGTCTCGTTCGTTTTGATCATTCCGGATTTTCGAGCGGTCTCCTCAACGAATTCCCGGTTGGTCGAGAACAACTCCTGGTTCCGTCTGTATTCCATGAGCTCCGCTTCTTTCAGGCGGAGTTCTTCCTCGTACTGGAGTTGTTTTTCCTGAAGATGCTTGAACTCAGCATACTTGGGAAGAAACACGCAGAGCAGGCCGATAACGCACCCTGCGACTATAAGAAGCCAGGTGAACTTGTAGACGGCTACCCAGTAACTCATGAGGCCTCTCTGCAAAAGACGCTAACGAACCAGAACCTAGTTGGGCCCGGCACCGTGCTGCGCACACGTGAAGTCCCGGGTTTGTCAGATCGCGCCAGCATAGATCGCGTCGTCCCCGAACATCTCTTCGATCCTGAGAAGCTGGTTATACTTGCAGATTCGATCCGTGCGTGACAGGGAGCCGGTCTTGATCTGGCCGGCGTTTGTTGCAACGGCAACATCGGCGATTGTTGAATCCTCGGTCTCTCCGGACCGATGGCTTATGACGGAAGTATAGCCTGCACGCGTGGCCATCATGATAGTGTCGAGCGTTTCCGTAACCGATCCGATCTGGTTCAACTTGATCAGGATCGAGTTTGCGACACCTGTTTTGATGCCTCTTTCGAGGAACCTGGTATTGGTAACGAACAGGTCATCGCCAACGAGCTGGATTTTGGAGCCGAGCTTGTCGGTGAGGTATTTCCATCCCGTCCAATCGCCTTCGGCAAGGCCGTCCTCGATGCTGATTATGGGGTATTTCCTGGTCCATTTCTCGTAGAGCTCGGTCATTTCCTTGTGAGTACGTTTTGATTTGTCGCTCTTCTTGAAGACATACTTCTTTGTCTTAGCATCGAAGAACTCGCTTGAAGCCGAGTCCAATGCGAGGAAGATGTCTTTGCCCGCCTTATAGCCGGCGTTCTTGATTGCCGTGAGGATGACCTCGATTGCGTCGGTGTTACTTCGCAGGCTGGGCGCGAATCCACCTTCGTCACCGACCGCGGTACTGAGTCCCTTCGCCTTAAGTACCGACTTCAGCGAGTGGAACACCTCGGTTCCCATACGGAGTGCTTCAGAGAACGATTTTGCGCCCTTGGGCATGATCATGAACTCCTGGATATCGACCGGAGCATCGGAATGGGCGCCGCCGTTCACGATGTTCATCATCGGCACAGGCAGCACTTTTGCGTTGGCACCGCCCAGGTACCGGAAGAGCGGAAGTCCCACGTAATCTGCCGCGGCCTTTGCGGTGGCCATTGAGACGGCCAGGATGGCATTTGCCCCCAGCTTCTTCTTGGTCGTGGTGCCGTCGAGTTCGATCATTGCGCGATCGAGTCCAACCTGGTCGAGAGCGTCCAGTCCGAGTACGCCTGGAAGGATCTTCGTGTGAACGTTGGCCACCGCTTTGCGGACGCCCTTGCCGCAGTAGCGGCGGGGATCGCCATCCCTGAGTTCAACAGCTTCGTTTTCACCGGTTGACGCGCCTGACGGCACGGATGCGCGTCCCACGATTCCACAATCCAGTTCAACTTCGGCCTCGACCGTTGGATTACCCCTTGAGTCGAGTATTTCGCGCGCAACCACGTTGCAGATGATCGACATATTACAGTCCCTTTCCTTCAGTCATGTTATGGCGGCAGTATTTGAACAAAGTCCGCTGTGATAAAGAGCGGGAATGATAGCTCAAGGCTGCGAAAAAGCGCAAGCTTTCTCCGTCCAGCCCGTGACAACCCGGTCTCTCGACAAGGTCCATGCACTGCTGTATAAAGTGTGCCGATGAAGAACGTTACGATACTCGGGGCAAGAGGCATGCTTGGGAGCGATTTGTGCTCGACGTTGCGGGAGTCGGGTTGGAGCGTCAATGCAGTAGATCTGCCCGAAGTTGATATTACGCGGCGCGCGGACGTTGAGACGACCGTATCGGGCCACGACTGGGTTGTGAATTGTGCGGCCTATACGAACGTGGACGGGGCCGAGACGGAAACAGAGCAGGCGTTTGCGGTGAACCGCGATGGCGCGTCGAACGTAGCTCACGCCTGTACTGAACTGGGCATAAAGCTGTTGCATGTGAGTACCGATTACGTATTTGACGGTCGAGCCGACCGTCCGTACCGCGAGGAAGATCCCGTGGCGCCACTGAGCACGTATGGTGCGAGCAAGCTGGCCGGGGAAGAGGAGATCCGCCGCGTGGGAGGAGTTCACATCATCATGCGGACGCAATCACTGTTCGGGATACACGGTCGCAACTTCGTGGCATCCATACTTAAGAAGTTGGAGGCCGATGCAGCCACGTTGAAGGTTGTGAACGACCAGGTATCTTCACCCACGTATACCGGGCATCTGGCGGGTGCCATACGGGCTCTGCTCGGTTGCGGCAACGCGGGTACTGTTCACGTGTCTGCATCGGGCGAGTGCAGCTGGTACGAATTCGCATGTGCAATTCTTGACGAAACGGGATTGAAGGGTTCTATCGAGCCTGTTCTGACATCAGAATACAAGCTGCCAGCAGTTCGCCCCGCTTACTCGGTACTTGACGGCAGTCGGTTCACTGAGTGGACGGGCGAGACCTTGCCGGACTGGCGAAAGGGACTGGAAGACTACATTCGAGCCCGGTCCGTGCATGGAGGCTGAACCGAAGTTTGAACTTGCTTCGAACCGCAACGAACTTCGATACTGGAGACGCATGAAGATACTTGTTACAGGGGCCGCGGGCTTCATCGGAAGCAACTTCGTTCGATACGAGCTTGGGCAGTACGCGGATGTGAGCGTTGCAGCGCTTGACTCGCTGACGTATGCGGGCAACATGGAGAACCTGGCAGGGCTTGATGGTGACAAGCGCTTCGAATTCATCAAGGCTGATATATCCTCGCCGATCGATATGGGCCGCGTTTTCGGGGCTCACGAATTCGATGCAATTGTCAATTTTGCGGCCGAGACTCACGTTGACCGGAGCCTGATGGATGCCTCGATATTCATCCAGACCAACATGTTTGGAGTCCAGAATCTGCTCGACCAGTGCCGCAAGCGGGGAGTGCGGAGATTTCTGCAGGTTTCGACGGATGAGGTTTACGGCTCACTTGGCGCTGAAGGGAAGTTTTCGGAGGATTCCCCGATTCAGCCGAACAATCCCTATGCGGCGACGAAAGCTGCTGCAGATCTTCTTGTTCGCGCGGCGTACAAGTCGCACGGCATTGAGGCGGTGATAACGCGTTGTGCAAACAACTTCGGACCTTACCAGTTCCCGGAGAAGCTGATTCCCCTTATGATAGCCAATGCGGTCGAGGATAAGCAGTTGCCGGTTTACGGGGACGGCATGCACGTCCGGGACTGGATCTATGTTGAAGATCATTGTTCAGCGGTTGATGTGGTTTTGCGCAAGAGTGAGCCGGGCAAGATCTACAACATCGGCGGGAACCATGACGTACCGAACATTCATGTGGTGAAGACGATACTGAAGGCCCTGGACAAACCGGAGAGCCTCATCAGGTATGTTGCCGACAGGCCTGGGCACGACCGAAGGTATGCGATGGACAGCTTGAAGCTCCGTGAGGAACTGGGCTGGGACACGAAGCACACATTTGATACAGCCATAGCGGCAACGGTTCGCTGGTACCTGGACAATCGTGGCTGGTGGGAGCGAGTCAGGAGTGGCGAATACGTGAAGTATTACGAAAGCCTCTACGGCGAACGGCTGAAGTCCCAATAGCGGGCGATGGAAGCAGGTTGGCTGGGCAGGAAATGAACGAGAAGACTGTTGACAGGAAGACCGTGTTTTCCGGACGTGTGCTGAGTCTGGAAGTCCATCGCGTCGAACTGGATTCCGGCAGGGAAGCCGACCGGGAAATCGTACGTCATGATGGCGCGATAGCGGCGGTGGCATTTGTTCCGGGGAAGGGCTACCTGTTTGTCCGGCAGTTTCGCAAGGCAGTTGAGCAGGTGGTCCTGGAAGTAGTTGCCGGATGCCTGGGAAAAGGGGAAGCACCGGCCGACTGCGCTGCCCGCGAGCTTCTCGAGGAGACGGGTTACGGGGCCAGGTCACTGATGGCGCTTGGCAGTATCTGGCCGACCCCTGGTTATTCTGACGAGGTCATACACCTGTTTTATGCCGAGATGGAGAGCGAAGGGAAGGCGGCAAGTCCTGACGAGGATGAACTCCTCGAAGTGGTGTTTCTGGATGGTGACGAAGTTGATCGCATGATTGAACGTCGTGAGATAAGAGATGGTAAGACGATGCTTGCCTGGACACTGGCAGCGTCCGCCAGGGGAGCGCGGACCGGAACGGAGAGCAACAAGTGAGCAAGATGAAGAAGATCAACTGGCTGAAGGTGCCGCGGCGGGTCTGGCGGTTCATTACGGAAGAAGATGTATGGGATATAGAGCTGAGTTCACTCTCGGCGATACGCCGTGCCGGGATCAAGACTGTCCGCGTTGTTCTCCTTGACGTAAAGGGGTTCCGGGAAGACCAGTGTCCTTTGCGCGCATCGGCCTTGACGTTCAGCACTTTGATGTCGCTTGTGCCCGTGCTGGCCGTGTCACTTGCACTGGCACGAGGGTTCGGGGCGGGCGATAAGGTAGTGGATCAGATGAAGTCAGCTCTCGGCAAATGGACTGAGAGCTTTGAGAGTGTAACGGTCGACTCCAATCCCGTGGTGGAACCCGATGCTGCTGCCGGGACAATTGCCGGTGAAGAGGTAGTAGTTGAAGAAGGGGAGCCGCAGGTCAAGCTGACGAAGGGGCAGATAGACGACCTTGTTTCGATGATCCTGGATTCGGTCAGCAACGTTAACTTCACGGCGTTGGGTGGTGTGGGGTTGGCAACGCTCCTTCTGACGGTTGTGCTGGTGCTGGGTGGGGTGGAGTCTTCGTTCAACAAGGTATGGGGTGTGACGGAGGGCCGTCCGCTATACCGCAAATTCTTTGACTATCTCGGTGTACTGATCGTCCTCCCTATCCTCGGGGTGGCGGCCAGTTCGCTGCCGGTTGCGCAGGTTGCTTCGAAATATGTAGACGAATCGACGGCTAACGTTATCAAGAGCGCCCTGGGTGCCGGAGGTATTAAGAATCTTGCCGTACTGGCAATGACCACGCTTACGTTCACCTTTCTCATCATGTTCATGCCGAACACGCGGGTAAAGGTTACTGCCGGTCTCGCGGGCGGGTTCGTTGCAGCGCTGCTATTTGTTGTGTGGTTGTGGGTTTGCGCCAGGATGCAGGTAGGCGCGGTCAAGTACCTGAAGATTTACGCCAGTTTCGCCGTAATACCGATCGTGCTATTCTGGGTATACGTCAGCTGGGAGATCATTCTATTTGGCGCGGAGGTAGCGTTTGCAGTTCAGCACTGCACAACTTACGGCATGGAAACCAAGGCGCATACCGCGAGCATCAAGTCGAGGCTTGCGCTGGCGATGTCGATTGTCGGTGAAGCTGCAAAGGCAATGGGCGACGGGGGCCCCGTTTTTGAGATACCCGTCTATGCGAGAGAAAACAGCGTCCCCGTGAGACTATTGAACGAGGTCGTGGACAACCTTGTCCAGGCCAGGTTTCTTGGCGAGCTTTCCGAGCGACCGGGCTGTTTTGTGTTGCTCAAGTCATCAGTTGATACGCCGGTGAAGGCCGTGATTGATGCCATGTTGCAGGCGGGCACTGATCCGCACGAATTTGGTCTGAACGTACTCAAGAAGGAAGTTGAGCAGGCTCTTGCCAAGGCTGACAGCGGGATGGCGCAGGCGATTGAGTCGATGAGGCTCAAGGATCTTGCCAGTTGAGGGAGAATGAGTTTGGGTGTGTGAGACTCTATGTTAGAACGAGCATGTAATAAGATTTGCGCTTGATAGCAAAAGGCGCTTTCGTTTCCTTAGAACAAGAGTTGCTGCGAGGCAACAGGAAAGGAGAGTGCCTAATGCAAGAACAGGGTAGTGGTGTACGGTTTGATGGTCAAGTATTTGATGTGGGGATTGATATTCGTCATCGTAATTGGAAGGTGACGATCCGAACGATGGGAATAGAGGCCGTTTTCGCCCATGAACTTGTCGACGACTCCTTCGTGACGTTCGACCCCATCGTCTTCTATTTGCGAAAGTGTTGCGGAGATATTGGACTCTTGGTGAAGACAGATGATCACTTATGCTTGCGGTTGGACTTCGGCCATAGAGAAGCGGGATCCTCGATAGCCGGAACGATCTTCTGCGAGAATACGGCGTGCCAGGAGTAGTCGGTTATCATCTTCTTCCGGAATACCAGGCGTGGACTGGCTTTGAATGCATAGATGGCCCGCCGCGCAATATGGATTGGTTTCTCATGGGTACGCATGTAGACGGCGTCGTGTCCGGCGATTTCCTTGAGTGCAGGAATATCGCTGAGAACCATCAGCATGCCGGCCAGCCCACCCTCGAGAGCCGGAAGGCCGAATCCTTCATGCCGGCTTGGAAGGATCATCATGTCGGCGACGGCGAACAATCCACGCAGATCCTTGTTCTGGACGTGCCCCTTGAATTTCTTTGAAAGAAAGATCACTTCGTTTTCGACATCAAGCACGCGTCTTATTTTCAGGAGTTTCTTGAAATAAACGATAGAGTTGGCGTTATGCGGATCTGGCGCACCGGTAATAAGCCATCGTACGTTCTTTCCGAGCAGCTTGAAAGCCGCGACGAGTTCCATACCTGCCTCGAGGTTCTTCCTGGGAACGATACGGGTGGGGGTCAGAGCAACAATATCCATATCGTGCAGTTTCTCCTCGTAGAAGAGCCGGGTGATTCGAGGGGTGAGTACGAGCAGTTTCGGAACATTGATGCCGTCGGAGATGACCGGCAGGTTTGCCTTGGGGATCCCGAACGACTTTGCTATTTCCCGTTGTCGTTGTGCGGAGATGACGCAGTAGTCGCAGCCGGGGAGTTTTCGCTTCATGAGGTCCCAGGGATAGGAGTTGCGATGGTGTGCGCTGTACGCGGGATCTCGGAAAGTGGCGTCATGCGTCCAGCCTATGAATCGGGTCGATCGCGAACGTCGCATGATATTGGCGAGTGCAGCGGTCATTACCAGGTTGAAGTGCATTGTCATCACATTGTGGATCATGCAGACGTCCACGCCCTTCAGGGCGGGTTCCAGCAGGCGCTCGACTGACTTGACTGCAGCCTTGAACGCTGGCGGACACTTGCCCCGGCCAAGCGTCTTGATCAAGCCGGCCATTGGGCCGCCCGTGGAGCTGAGTTCAGGGATTATGAATGTTTCGATGGGAGCGGGGAGGGGTTTGCCGTTGCCGACGATAATCCGCGTCCTGTAGCCCGCGTTAACAAAAAGTGAGGCGTGAGCGCGGATTACAAACTCGACGCCGCCTATTACAGGAGGACAGGAATAGTGGATTATTGCAAGGGTCTTCTGCTTCTTGCTCACCTTGCCTCCTGAACGCTTCGTGTTATGCATCTTGCGCAGCCAGTCTTTCGACGAGATAGTCGCGCTGTCCATGGAATGCGACTGCCTGTGCGAGGACTTCTTCTTCGGACTTCTCGGTGCTCCAGTCCCACGTCTTGTTCATGAACGACAATGTGCGGCCGAAATAGAGTCCCTTCATGGACTCGACGAGGGCATTCTGATCATCAGCGGTCCGGAAAGCGACAATCATGTCGTATACGATTCTGACCCACTGCTGAACATCGATATCGATGGATTTGCCATCGAACATGCGCGCGATCTCGTTGTAAAGGTCGGCAGACAGAGCTGCTTCCAGTGTTCCGCGGTATTCCGCGAAGCTCTTCAGGGCCTGCTCTTCTATGTAGGCCCTGTCTACATTGAGCTCCTGAGGCGGGTCAAGCCTGGTGAGACCGAACAGCTTCTGTTCTGTTATGGTGTCAAGGTTACGCCATTTCTCGAAGTTTCGTATGACCGTCAGGAACGCTGTGCTCACTACCTGGATGAACATTGGCCCCAGCTTCGGCGCGCTTGGCTTGTGCACCTTGGCGCCGAGCCCGGTATTGCAGGTCTTGAAATCCCCGACGATCGCGTTCATGGTCAGGAAGACATCGATACCATATTCTTCCGTAGTTCTGTGCCACGGCTGAAGAAGGACATGCCTTGCGAAGTCGGCGGACATTGCAAAATCGCCACCGATCGGCTGTCGGATATTGCGGCAGAACAGGCCATAGACAACGGGGAAACAGATGTTATTCGTAATGGTACCGTCGTACTTATGCCGCGAGTATATTGGACTAACGAAATCATGTCCGGCAACAACCGGCTCGGCGAAGTACTTCACCCATTCCGGCGTTACGCTCAGGAGGTCTGCGTCGAGACAGATCAGCACCTTTGCATCAAGTTCCATTACCTTTCTGAACATGTTTTCGAAATTGTAACCTTTGCCCGGCGTTTTGGGCGGGGTTGTGACGTAGATTTTGGGCACATCTGTTTTGGTCCCTAGAAAGGCGTGCTCGGTATCGTCGGGCGAATGATTATCGCAGTTCAGTATGACGGAACTTCGATCACCAAAGTACTTTTTGAGCCCGATACCTGCCTGAGTGGTAGGATACGCGATGCTGTCGGCTTCGTTATAGGAAGCCAGCCCCACAACAATCTCGGCTTTGGTTACATTCTGAGGGTTCTCTTCCCGTTCGAACATGATTCTACCCCTTTCGGCCGAAGCCTGGTGTGAGGGCGATGAGTCGCCCCACTTCTTCAGCGCATCGTTCAAGCATTGCCGGCCCGAGCTTTGGCAGCTCTTCTTCGTCAAGTGGCCGTTCGAGCGATGCAAAACATGCCGCAATTCCGATTGCATGGACTTTACTGAATCCTTCTCCCAGTGATCCACAAATGGCTATGACAGGTATCTTCAGCTTCCGGGCAACGCGCGCGACGCCGGCGGGCGCCTTACCGAAAACCGTCTGTCCGTCCATCCTGCCTTCCCCGGCTATGACCAGCGAACAGCCCGTGAGTTTCCTGGACAGTTCGACGGCGTCCATCACGATATTGACGCCTGGTCGGAGTCTTGCGCCCAGGAATGCCATGAGTCCTGCGCCGAGCCCGCCTGCTGCACCTGCTCCCGGTACCGTGAGGATGTCCACATCGAGATCGCGGCGGATGATTTTTGCAAGGTGGCGAAGTCCCGAATCGAGTTCATCGACCATTCGCGGTGTTGCCCCCTTCTGGGGCGCGTAGACTCGGGCAGCGCCTTTGGGGCCGACCAGCGGGTTATCAACATCGCAAGCGACCTCGAACGCTGCGCGCCGGACCACAGGAATGAGTCCATCCATGTCTATTCGGTGCAGTTTCTTCAGAAAGCCGCCGCCCTGCTTGATTTCGCGCCCATTCCGGTCGAGGAACCGTACTCCGAGCGCCTGGGCCATACCCGTGCCCCCGTCATTTGTGGCGCTTCCACCTATGCCGATGAGTATCCGTTGCGCTCCGGCGCGCAGGGCCGCGAGAATCAACTCGCCGGTGCCGAAAGTGCTGGTGATCATGGGATTTCGCTCCGCCGGCTTGAGCAGAGCAAGACCACTGGCGGCAGCCATTTCGATTACGGCTGAGGATCCGTCGCCGGTAATGCCGTAAAGGGCTTGGACCCGTTTGCCGAGAGGGTCGCTGACCGGACGCTTGATCATCCGCCCCCCCGTGGCCTCAGCAATGGCCCGGACAGTGCCTTCGCCGCCGTCAGCCATGGGAATCTTGACCGTTCTGATGCCGGGCAAAGCTTTCCTGAGACCGCGTTCTATGCAGCTTGCAGCTTCGAGAGCCGTGAGGCTGCCCTTGAAAGAATCCGGTGCAATTCCGATCTTCATCATAGTTGTTCTTTTACTCGCTATTGCTTGCCCATAATACAGCGGCGCGGTCCGACTGGCAACAGGAATTGGCCCTGGGCGCCGGGGGGGGGTTGTTGACAGAACAGGTCCAATATGAGAAACTCATAGGCTTACGGATGTCGTTCGATGCTATTGCGCGGCGCGTATCTCAAGGAGCCCCGATTAAGACGCCGAGTGCCATAAGAATACTTGCCGTTGCGATGTTCGCGTTGAGTATCGGGTCATCGGTTTCTGCCGATCGAATCCACGAACTTGTCAGGCAACGCGATTTTACGCTCGTCCGCGCGTTGCTGAAGGAAGATCCTTCCTCCGTTCTCGCGAAGACCCCGGAATCTGCGACGCCGCTTCATATTGCCGCGGCAATCGATGACGCTGAGATTGCAGAGATTCTCCTGCAGGCTGGTGCCGACGTTGACGCTCTCGCGGACAACATGTCCACCCCGCTGCATTGGGCCAGCCTCAAGAATTCCGCAAAAGCTGTTGCGGTGTTGGTGGAGCATGGCGCAAATCGAGACTTGAAGACGTCAGATGGTTTTCGTGCGATCGAGTTGGCGAGAAAGAGCGGCGCATCTGAGACTATTGATCTGCTGAAGGCGGGAACACCTGCCGGCGAAACTATGTCAACGACAGAAAAGACAAGGCAGACCGTGCGACGGCTGTCCGGTCCGGAGCGATATGACATTCTGCTGGAACGGTTCAAGCGCGATCCCGGAAATATATCGCTCAATTTCCAGCTGGGCATGGCTGCATATGCCGAGGGTAAGTATTCGCACGCATCGTTGGCGTTTGAGCGCATTCTTGCAATTGACCCGACACATGACCGGGCGCGTCTGGAATTGGCGCGATCCTATGGCGGCATGAAGCAGTATGCACTCGCACGGAGAGAATGCGAGACGGTGCTGGAAAATGATCCACCCAAGCAGGTCCGGGAGAATATTCGCGGGTTCTTAAGGCAGCTGGCTCAGCACGAGAAGAGGGGTGGAATCGCAGTTCGTTTTGAAGTGGGCGGCCTCTATGACGACAATGCGAATGTTGGTCCGAGTTCTACGATCATAGAAATCTCGCCGATAATATCAGACGGAACATGGGAAATCGATGAAGCGAGTCGACCCATATCCACATCTGGTGCATTCGCATCGGGTCTCGTTACCGGGTACCGCAAGATCGGGCACAGGGACATATGGTCACTGGTAAGCGGGGTTTCGGCCTACAAGTCGATGCTGGAAGGCAAGGCGCAGGATCAGGAAACCATGTTCTTCAGTGTCTCGGGCGGCTTGCAACGACAGAGCCGCAAGTATGTTGTGAATGCGCCATTGAAGGCAGAGCTGTTATTCAGGGGGAGCGAGAAGCTCGTCAGGATTTTCGGGGCAACCCCCAGCTGCTGGTTGATTCTTGGCGATTCAGGCAGATGGCAGTTGAATTCTTCGATTGTCGGGGAATACAGGGATTACTACGAGCTGAAGGATCGCGACGGTTCCTATTTTACCATCAAGGAACAGCTCAAAACATTCCTGCCGGAATACAAGTGCTGGATGTCCGTTGCTGTTGCCGGCTTCTACGAGGACACACGAGCCAGTGTCTACGAGAATGCCGGGGCTGAGTGTATTCTTTCCGCTGACGTAGCCCTGCCGTGGCGGACGGTGCTGCAGGTCCAGGGGAAGTATCGCTACGCGACCTTCATGGCACGCGAATCCGTGGCGCCGGCAGACAGGGACGATAATCAGTTCAGGGCATCGCTCGCACTGAGTAAGGCCGTTGGCGAGCACTTTAGCGTCAATCTCAACTATCAGTGGACAGACAACAACTCGACGTTTGATCTCTACGAATACAACCGCAACGCGGTGGCATTAAGTGTGGCAGGCGCGTTCTGACCTTGCGCCGTCACGCACTCGAAGAACGCGGGTATGTCCGTTCATGAATGGACGATGCAGCTGTATGCCACGAGGCTCTAGTATGAACACGAAACGTTTTCTTCTGGCCTTGACCCTCCTCGCCATCTTGAGCGCGATGCCCGCTTATTCCGAGGAGCCGGTAATAGGGCGGGTTGTCGCCATCACAGGCGAAGCACACGCAGTTGCGCCCGGGGGAGTGCAGCGCCGACTGAGACTTAAATCGCCGATTGCTCTCAATGATAAGGTCCTCACAGAAGAGGGCGCGAAAGTCCAGATCATGCTTGCCGACGATTCCGTTGTGTCTGCCGGTGAAAACAGCGAGATGGTCATAGATGAGTATGTCTACAACCCGGGTAAGGCGAAGGATAATGGCTTCGCGATGAAGATTGTTAAGGGAGTGTTCAGGGTTATTACCGGAAAGATCACTGAATTGAATCCGGATAGGTTCAGGGTCAAGACTCGCATGGCCACAATCGGGATTCGCGGATGCGACCTCGGGTTCAGTGTGACGGATAAGGGAGACGATGTCTACATCATCGACATACATGGTGGTGAGCAGAGGATTATTGTGGTTGCCAGTCCCAACGTGGGTGCTGGCGAATGGCAGAATCTCGTAGAAGGAAAGTCACCCAGTTCGGATGTTGCCGAGACACATCTGGAGAATGTTCTGAGGCCGAACAGGATTGTGAGCATTACGGTGACTGGTGAAATGGGCCAGAGGGAGATGACCTCCGATGAATTGCTGTTGTTTCTTGAGACAGTGATGATTGAGCACGAATTGGTCATACCCGAAGATTCGGGTGATCAGGGCAGTGCTGAAGACGGCACTGCTGATGATGGCAGTGCTGATGATGGTACTGCTGATGATGGCAGTGCTGATGATGGTACTGCTGACGACGGCATGACGGATGACGGTACTGCGGGTGACGATGGTGCGGGTGACACGGGTGATCCGGCTGTCGATGGAACTGGAGACACATCGACGGACGGCGGCACCTCGCCTGATGCGGGTGGCTTTGTTGCGGATACGGAACCGGTTATCGGAGGAGCGGGAAGTGACGTTCCAGTGCTGCCTCCGGATTCACCACCGCCGGAATTGCCGGCGGAAGATCCGCCACCCGAAGATCCACCTCCGGAAGATCCCCCACCTGATGGAACGCCTCCTGATGGAACGCCTCCTGGTGGAACGCCACCACCGCAGCCGGTATATGTGCCCAAAGGTGGGGGAGCGCTGTGGAGTTGGGGCTATTGGTCACTCTCGAGTGTTCCGTATGACGTTGATATACAGAGCGCATTCAATCTGTCGGTGGGTGACTTTGCTTCGATCAGGGATGGTTCGACGATTTTCTATCTTACAGGCAACGGGGACGCGTCAGCGATAATCACCCATGCCGGGAGTCAGGAACTCGTGATGGGATTTGCGGATGCTGCCAAACGGGCTCCAAACGGTGTAACCGGTTATGGCTGTATCCTGAATGTTCAGATCGGCAACAATGCGACACCAAGCTGGGGCGGACAGTTCTTAATGGACAACAGCACGGGCAGTGCGCTCAGTTTTGAGATTCCTGGAGGGACCATCAACTCCAGTGGTCACCTGATGGGTACGCCGGCGCTCTATTCAATGGACGTCCATGCCACCCATTTTGGACTCAGGGACATATCATCTGAAGCTATTGATGGAACGCTACTGGGGCCGCTGGGTGCGACGGTTCCGGCCGGAGCAATTGGCACGTTCATGTTCCAACACGGTGGTGCGGCGACCGTTGACGGCATATTCGGAGCGAATCTGACTCCGTGAACAGGCGTGATAATGTCGGGCGGTGGTTCCTGCTTGATTGTTCCTGTCGAGTTCAATGTCCTTTTGCAGTCGGTATGGTTAATGTGGTCACACTCAGCATGATCGTCGTACCACCATGGCAAAGAGCACGGGCGCTTGTTTGGTGAGTGCGTGTCCCAGAGCCGGACGGGCGGCTCCCGTTGATTATGAAAAAAATGTCACCAGTTGTTATTGTGGGTATAGTGCTCACGCTTGTGTGTTTCTTCCTGTATGTTTTCGAGCCGCCTTTCATAAGCGCGGTTTCTCTCTACGCATATGACGTGTTTGTTAAGAAGTTCCACTCTGAGTCCAAATCGGGGCGAGTTGCGCTGGTGGACGTCGATGAGGCGAGCCTTAGCGCCTATGGTCAATGGCCCTGGTCTCGGGACCTGGTGGCAAAGCTGACTGCAAGCATACTGGAGGACGGGGCATCCGTCGTCGCGTTTGACATTGTGTTCGCGGAAGCGGATGGGAAATCGCCGCAGGTAATCACAGATACGATGAGTGAGCGTTACGGCCTGGATGTTGCGATTGAGGGGATCCCGGAAGAGCTTTCTGATTTCGACGGTCTGTTCGCGGACGTACTCAAGTCCGAGCAGTCTCGCACGATTCTTGGATGTTTCATGCATCCCTCAGAGGAGCCTGTCGAAGACTTGCCCGAGAGTTGTGATCCGAATTACAAGGGTTATGTATTTCCCAGGAGGCTTAAAGGGGCAGCCGGCTTGGTAAATTCGTTTCTTGTGCAGGCGAAGAAGATGACGATTTCCATTCCGAGGCTCAGCAAGGCGGCCGGAAACAATGCGTTTTATAACACTCTTCCCGACAGCGACAACGTCGTGCGGCGCAACCCGCTCCTGATGGCATACGGGCCAAACAGGATATACCCGGCGCTGGCTCTCGAGGCTGTGCGGATGGACCAGGGCATCAGCAAAATCTTTGTTGAATATGGTTCACAGGGCATCGAGCGGCTCAGGCTGAAGGATATAACAATACCGACAGACTATTCCGGGAGTCTCGTTGTTAATTTCAGAAAACTGGTCCACTCCGATACGGGGGGCGGCTTCTCATCATTTCCGACACACTCTGCGGCGGATGTCCTGCAGGGCCGGGTTGCTGTCGGGAGTTTCTCGAACAAGATCGTGTTCATCGGGACGTCCGCGCCCGGATTGCGTGATCTGCGGGCCACCCCGCTTACTCCTGAGTTTGCCGGCGTCGAAGTGCATGCGACAATAGTCGACAATATTCTTGCCGGCGATATGCTGTCCCAGCCCGCCTGGATCATCGGAGTTGATACATTTGCGATTGTGTTGATTGGACTGTTTCTGACGGTCTTGATTCACAATGGCAAAGCGGTGCTGTCATTCATCATGACGATAGCGGTACTAGGTGCGGTGATCGCGCTCAGTTTCAGGTTGTTTGACAAGATGAATTTCGTGTTTGTCCCGGCCCGGCTGGTGATCTCGACGATAATCATCTACCCGGTGTTGACGATGATCAAGTATTGGGAAGAAGAACGTCAGAGGAAGCAGGTTCGCAACATGTTCGGCACGATGGTTTCACAGGATGTGTTGCGCTACCTGGAGCACAATCCAAGCAGCTTCTCGCTCTCGGGACATAAAACAGAAGCCACGATGTTCTTCTCTGATGTTGCCGGCTTTACCACGATTTCCGAGGCGCTGGAACCCGCGAAGCTCTCCGATCTCCTGAACAAATACCTGAGCCCCATGACACAGATCATCATGGATCGACGAGGGTACGTCGACAAGTATGAGGGTGATGCAATCATGGCGGAGTGGGGTGTGCCGTTCTCGATGGAAGACCATGCTGTCCAGGCTTGCCTTGCGGCCTTGGAGCAGCAGGAGAAGCTGTCGGAACTTCGTGCCGAACTGAAGAATGAGTTCGGTCACGAGCTCCGAGTTCGAATGGGCATCAACTCGGGAAGCGTCACTGCCGGGAATATGGGTTCAGACAAGAGATTTCAATACACGGTAATGGGTGATGCGGTGAACCTGGCGGCAAGGCTTGAGCCGACCAATAAGGACTACGGTACGGAAATAACTCTCGGAGAGGCGACTTTTGAGAAGGCAAAACACGCGATTGAGGCCAGGCTTCTGGACAAGATTCAGGTGGTCGGCAAAGGCAAGCCAGTATGCGTGTATGAACTGCTGGGTCGAAGGGGTCGAACCGCTCCGAATCGCCTTGCCATCAGGGAACATTATGAGGCTGCTTTGCGTCTGCACTGGGAACGGAATTGGGACGAAGCCCTGGCTCTGATCGACAGGGCACTGGCTATAATTCCGGACGATGGCGCGTCGCTGCACCTGCGCTCACGAGTCCGGGCATACAAGATTACGCCGCCCGCTGACGGGTGGGCCGGCGAATACGTGCGTGCCACCAAGGACTGATCGTGTCGGACCTGCGACGCGAAGAGCTGCAACGCTGCCGGACGAGTCATAGATCTGCTTGAGTGTGTCTTTAGAAAGGACTAAGATCGGAAACAATCTATTGTAGAGCACCATCAGCGTGTTGAGCCGAAGGATTTCGCGCTTTAGCGGGTGATTGGTGTAAAGCATTGAAGGGAGGGCGGGCATGTCCAACATAGTGCTTCTTGAGAATGATCAGAGCACCGCGGTGATTCTGACAACCGTATTAAAGACCGAGGGTTACAAGGTAGTTACCGTTGCCAGTGCTGCCGAAGCAGCTAGCCTTGTGCGTGCAGGCCAGACCGATCTTGTGCTGGCGGATATCGCCCGCATGCCTGATGACCAGAGGTCACTTCTTGCCGGGGCGCTGCTGGAGCAGGAGAAAGCATCGGTGATTCTGATTTCCGATGGCGAGCAGGATGTCGCTCCCTTTGCGGAGACGGGGGTTATCGCCAGGATGAAGAAGCCCCTGAAAATGGATGACTTGCTCGCTGCAGTTCAACGGGCGCTCGACTACAACGAAGAAACGGTCGGGAATCTGGAGGAATTGGATTTCGACATGGAGCCCGCGTTCAAAGTCGGGAAGATCGTGGCCGAGAGCTCTGCTATGCGAGGGGTCTGCGAGATGATTCACCGTGTCGCCGATGCGGACGTTACGGTCCTGCTATGCGGGGAACGCGGGACGGGACGCGGACTCGTAGCACGCACGATTCATGAGCAGAGCCCGCGTGAGAAATTCTTTGTGCTGGACTGTTCTTCCAAGGACGCCGACCAAATGGGAGCGAAGCTTTTTGGTCACGAAGGCGAGGCCGGCATGCTCAAACTGGCGAACGGAGGAAGTCTTTACCTGTCGGAAGTGGACGAGATGCCCGGTGAGTTACAGGAGAAGCTGCTGGGGATTCTGCAGAGCAGGGGTATTCAAGAACCGGGAGCAAGGCAGGAGACTCCCATAGACGTTCGTGTGTTTGCCTCTGCAGTTACGCCGGACGAATCCGTTAAGACGGGCCACTTCACGCCCGGCTTATACCGTCATTTGAGAACTATTGTTGTTCAGATACCGCCGCTTCGCGAACGGCCGGATGATATTGCGCCACTAGTTACTGCCCTGATCCAGAAAGGATGCCCCGCTGACAGGCAGGTGCCAAAGGTTAACGGGGATGCAATACGGATGCTGAAGAGTTATTCCTGGCCGGGTAATGTGGGTCAGCTGGAAGACGTCGTCAACGAGTGTCTGAGTCTTACACAGGAAGCCCGCCTGACCGTATCGACGGTCTCGTCGGCGCTGAAGAAACACGGCGGCAAATCACGTTGAGAGAACCATGTTTTCCATGGCCATTCGCGTAGAGGGGAAGAATTCCCTTGCGCATTCAAGAATCTCATCAAGTTGATTGTCGGTGCGGTGAATGTCGTGATGGGTGAGTATAAGCTCACCGACTCCACTTTCCATCGCCAGTTGTACACCTTGCTGCCAGTTGCCGTGCCCCCATCCTTTTCGTAAGTTATACTCTTCGGGGAGATACATCGCATCGTATATCAGGACGTCGACATCGCGGGAGAACTCCAGGAACCGCTCGCTGAGCCTCGAATCTCTATGTTCATGGTCGGTAGCAATCACAATTGTACTCTCTGGTCCCTGGATTTTGTATGCAAGACAGCTCTGGGGGTGAAAGACGGGACACCATGAGATCTTTGCACCACAGATATCGTATGGCGAGACCGTGTCAGGCAGGTCCTCAAATATCTTGGCAGACACGGATGTCCCAAGATCGGCGGGCCAATACGGGGAAGAGACGAACGTCGAAAGATTACGACGCCATTGGTCTGGCCGGTTCGGATCACCCATGAAGGTGAGCCTGGCGTTTGGATTGTAAAGAGGACCGAAACGAGGAAGGCCAATCAGGTGATCCAGGTGGAAATGGGTGAACAGGATAGCAATCGGCGGCAGTGTCTCGCGCTGTTGAAGTTCTGCATCTGCAGAGACTACGCCGGTGCCCATATCGAAGAGAATGAATCCTTCATCCGTTTCCAGGGAGAAGCATGTGGTGTTGCCTCCGTACCTCTGGAAATCCCGACCGCACGCCGGCATGCTGCCCCTTGCTCCCCGGATAACGAACTTGTGCATGCGCCCTTTCCCTTTGCCGAGCCGGAACATAGTGCGCTGCTCACGACCATTTGTCAAGCTGGCGGGATGCGGATGGCGTGTCATCCACGGAAGAAAGCAGCCGCCTCCTGTACAATCATGCATTAGTGCCTCATCCCGCCGTTACGGCGATGAAAAACAAGAAAATTCGTGATGTCGGCAGGATGAGGCAG
>SPBP01000334.1 GCA_004525935.1 Lentisphaerales bacterium
AAAACTGCCCGTTCCCGACTTCGCTCCGGCCAGTCCGTTAGGTGCCTCTCCGGAAACGTCCAGTTCGGCAGAGAACTCGCCAACGTAGCCTTCCTTTGATTCCGTCACACCGAATGCCGCCTCGGCAAACTTCCGAAAATCGGCTTCCACGATTCGGCAATCCACCGCGTAAAGCGTTGTGGTTGATGACCTGTCAGGATAGAAATACGCCGAGCCCGTTACGGAACCGTCATACAGCGACATCTGGAGGTCCGTCACGCGTGTCACCTTGCCGCTCCTTCTCAACAGGCAGGAACACTCGTCGGCCACGAGACCCGTCAGGCCAACCTTCTCCGCATGGATCTGGATCTCCATGTTGCAGTCCCATTCGTTTACTGTGCTGACCCGTCCGACGGCACTTGCAGTTACGGGCCCATAAAAGTCGAAGTCTTTGATATAGTCCGGTCCGCGCAGGCTGATCAGTTGCGTGGCCGCGTTCGGCTCAAGCGTCGATGTTCCCGTGAACGTCACTATATCGTTCCGGAGATCGACCGAGAAAGCCACGTCTGCACTGCCCTCGGGCCGTTCTATTTCCAACGGATCCAACGTCACTATGAACGTCGGGATGCTGTGCTCAATGTGAAGATTCGTGCGAGCCAACGATGCCTCAATCCCCTTGTGCCTGAAATTGCGACACACTATACTGCCATCAAGGGTCATGTGCGGATCATCGCCACTCCTTCCCCAGAAGCTCGCCTCCAGGAACGGGGCAATCTCTTCAAAAGCAAACGTTCGTATGAGCCGAGCCATGCCAAACCATTCCCGGGCCTCCAGGAACACCAGGAGTTCGTTCGGATCCAAGTTCGCAGACAAGTGCGCCCTGTAAATGCCGTCCTTGCCAGAGATCATTCTGCCCCAGAGCCGTCCGCTCAGTGGGCCGCTACCAATGATGCCATCTATGTTGTTCAGAGCCATGACACTGGAGTTCTTCCTGACGTCAAGCGAAAGACTCTGCACAATCAACCCTTGAATATCGCAGTTGCGAAGGATCACCTCGAGGTCCACCCGACCGGCAGAAGCACTCCGGCCGCCTCGGACCCATCCAAACGCATCGCCCCAATCAGCATCACGCCTGATCTTCCCGCCATGGATCTCGAGTGTTCGAAGCCGACTGACATTGCCGGCCCTCGGGATAACGTCAAACGACACGAACACCTGCTCCGCTTCGACAATCGGCGGCCCGACCATCCCTCTCTTGTAGAGGAGTATCCCCTTCATCCGTATTCCACGGGTGATGTCGAGATAGATCCCTTTCGTTTCAAAACAGTATCCCTTGGAATCCATATTCCGTTTGAGAGAGTTGATAGCGAACGTGGGAAGCCCGAAAACATGGAGGTAGCAGATGGCGAAACCAGCCAGGAGCAACGGCCAGACGGCAGCACGGAGAAGAAACCGCTTCAAGCGAATCCTATTTGCCATGACCCGCTCCAGCAGTCGTAAGATCACGAGTCAGTTGCTGGACTGCATATTCCGGAAGCACGAACACCACATCCTGCCCCTGCACCATGGAATACACCTCGCCGGAGCCTGCACTGGAACCAAATAGGAGGGTCTTGCTTATTCCCTCCTCGCCTGTCAATGCGAACACGAGTTTCGTGGCCCCTCCCTCATCAAGCCCATAGTCTCCGGGCTTGCCCTCCTGTTGATACTCGAGCCGCGTTGCATACAGTCCGGCAACAAGGGCAAGGGCACGATTCACAACGGATTCATCGACAGTCGAAGATGCAGGGGACACCGCTTGCCACGATCCATCCGTACCCCTGGCAACCTCCTGTCGCTCCCCGCGAGGTCTCAGTACGCTGATCCTCGCCACAGACTCGCCGTCGAGACGAAGCATCAGTCGATCGCGATACACGATAGGATTAACCCACCGCCCCCCGCGAACCGGCCCGTCCACGGGTTCATCATATTCTGCCCCAAAGACTCTCAACAGCGGCGTGTCCTCAACGAAGACCGCTGCACTATCCTCCCCGATCCGGGCGTAGAACGCCCCTCTGGCTTCATCATATCCTCCCACAAGAAGAGTCGGCGTGTTTATCTTCTCGCGTGCGCTGTTTTCGTCTTCGCCGTCCGTCCCGGCGATGCAAGAGATTTCTATACGTTTGGCCGCGTCATTGAAGCCATATTGTTCGTCGTTCATCTCACCTTCGGCGAAGAACTCACTGATTCTAACGGACAGAACATGGAGAAGCAGCTTTTCAACAACGAAGTCGTCGGCCTTCCACCTCCGGGGCTCCTCAATCCACCAGCCCATCCCGGAACTTCGCCTCAATTCGACCGAGCGATCACCTTCAAGAAGCCGTATTGACATGATGTGCGAGGGCCGGTATTGAAACACGTCCCGATCCCTGAGGTCGCTGGCCTTGAAATTCAACGCGTCAACGACGGACTCGTCGACAGTTCCAAGAATGCCGTCCGCCTCAACCTTAGCGCAGATCACCGGCATATCCTCTACCTTCTTTCCCAGAACGATCCGTGTCCCGACATCATCCCCGGAATATCGAACTGTTATCACGATCGCGTCTTGGAGACCAAATCGTTCGAGATCGTCCGGAGACATGAACTCTTCAACGTGAAGAGTGTGGATCAGGGTAAGAAGTTCCGACATCTTCCTCCCATCAAGCCGCGCGTTCTTCACCGGCTGCTGCATGAGCCAGGTTCGTTCCTTCTTCTGCATCTTGACAAACCCGCCGCCTGGCCTTGTAATCTCGATGCTATCCACATTGGCTGCCTCGCCGCTCAACAGTCGCCTGTCTCGAAACGCCTCCAGGTTCACCGGGATCATGGCGAGCAGATTCGTCTGAGCAACCGTCACCCCATCTTCACCGTCACGTCTCACGCACGATAGCTTCTCCAGAGGCGTCTCAATTCCGACGAGCAACGTCTCGACACGAGTACCTGTATGAAGCCTGAATGTCGCAACCGGCTCGGCCAGGCCGTAATCGGCGAGGGTCAATCCTCTGCTTGCCATCTGCTTCGCAGAAATCCATTCCAGTCGTCTCATCTCTTCGATTGTACCCAGGATCTTTTCGATTGCACCTGGCCTGGCTCTCGTACGAATGGGGCTGACGATCTGCCAGTCCTGGCCGGCCTTTGCGAATTCAACCGCCAGGTCGCCCCGCTCAATACTGAGTCTTGAGACCTCCGGGAACGACATGTCCAGCACTCGGGCGGAAATACGATCGTGCCGGGAATTATGCCTGCTGCGCACGGCCACTATTACAA
>SPBP01000149.1 GCA_004525935.1 Lentisphaerales bacterium
ATACGAGAGAAACAGGACGACCGGCAGCTTTGTCCTGATTGACGCGATGAGCAACAACACCGTTGGTGCATGCATGATAATCGAGCGCCAACGATCGGACCGGCTGCCGGTGCACATAGGCCGGGGGGTCGGCGAGTCGCAATTGAAACGGCGCGAGAGCCTGGTTGCGCCCCGTGAAAGAACGGAACGCATGTCGCAGCGCGGCGCCACAATCTGGCTGACGGGTCTTGTTGGCTCCGGCAAGACAGAGATTGCATACGCGCTCGAACGCCGACTGTTCGATCTCGGCGCGACGGTTGTTGTGCTGGACGGCACAAATGTCCGTTTAGGCATAAGTCGCGAACTCGATTTCAGCGCAGAGGGCAGGGCCGAACATCTCCGGCGAGTCGCGGAAGTTGCACGGTTGCTGAATGACGCCAGCCTCCTCGTGATATGCGGGTTCGTCTCGCCGAAGGAGTCGATCAGGACTGAAATCGGCTCGATCATCGGCTCGGACCGGTTCCTCGTTGTGCATGTTGACAGCTCGCTTGCGAACTGCGAGGCGCGTGACACCACGGGGCTCTATGCAAGGGCACGCAGCGGTCAGGCCGACAATGTTGCCGGTGTGGATTTGCCGTACGAGCCGCCCGAAACGCCGGATCTGGTTATCCGGGCAGATGATCAGGCTGTTGCTGCTGCAGTTGACCAGTTGTTGGAGCTCCTGCGCACCCGCGGCGTCTTCCCTGTCGCCGGGTAGTCTTTCGGGGTTTCTGCACAGCTTGTGACCAGTTTACCCGCCGGGTATGAGTCCTTTTTGTTGCGCATAGCCTCTTGACTTGGCATGGCCGATTTGGGAAAGTATTGTATAAGAGAGGCGGGCGGTTATTTGGGACAAGCGGTTGTGTCGCGCACTCCGCGGTGTCTGACTGTCTGCGTGTGTTTTTCATGCACGTTATAGCGCGATTTTGGGGGATGATCGATGAGTCGATCGCGCATGAGTGGGTGTCGTTTTATCTGGTCTGTTGTCTTCGCCACAGCGTTCCTCTGCGCACCGGCCTTCGCGCAGTTCACGGTAGGTGGCAATGCCATCAACGAATCCACCTGGAATAACGATACCAACACGAGTCTGGCGAATCCACCGGGCGACGGAACCGGCGCCGGAACAATGTACGTAGGCGTGTGGAGCCCGACGGGCGCATTGTCGGGGCCGCCGAGCACGAACTCGCTCCTGGCGACTACAAACGGTCTCCCGTTCGGTTCCCAGGCAACCTACGCATACACGCTTAACCTTGCAGGCGGCGACTACGTTCTCGCGGCATGGGTCGATGCAGATGGCAACGCGGGCTACGACGAAGGTGAACCCCGCAGCGCGGCATCGACCATCAATCTGAGCAGCAACAATATTACCGGCTTGAATATCACGATAGTTGACGATGCCGACGGTGATGGCATGGCAGATTGGTGGGAGAAGCACTGGTTCAATGACCTGGACGAAACCGGCGGAACCGATACGGACAACGACGGGCTGTCCAACCAGCAGGAATTCGACATCTCGAAAAGTATCAGCGCATTGTTCCTCTTGAGCGGCGCCAACTGGGACTCTGACAATGATACGATGGATGACGGATGGGAATATGACAATTACTGCAACGGAACCGGAACAGACCCGGTAACAAACGACGCCTACGCGGATGCGGATGGCGACGGACTTATCAACCTCTATGAGTATAGGGGCATCGACGGGGAGCCGCCCAAGGAGCTGGATTCAGTACAAGGCGCCGGCTTCAAGGTCGCAAGAAACAACGGTGCGGATACGGGTGATAAGATCAGTCCTGTGAACGTAGACACTGACGGTGACCACCTCGTCGACAGCTTCGAGGCGGCATGGTACCACCCGAACGGCGGGATTGATCCCCTGGCACCGGGGAACCACGGCGCCGATCCGGATGGTGATGGGCTGAGCAATTACAGGGAACAATGTCTCATCCTGGAGTTCCGGGAGAATGGGTCCAATGACCTGTGGTCGACAGGCGGGGGGTCGCTTCCCTCGGTAGACGGAAACGGTTTGCGCGATTTTCTGCCCAAGGTAGTGTTGAATGCAACGAATTCCGTGGAAATCGAGTTTGACCGGACCGCTCTTCGTGCGCACGAATGGACCGACCCCAGCTATGGCAGCGGGTTCCCGACGGAAGCGGTGGGAACTCACGATGGATGGGATACGGACGATGACCTGCTGCCCGACGGCTGGGAGGTTGAATACAACCTCGACCCTCGCAGTGCCGCTGGAAGTGAAGGTTTCTACGGAGACCCCGACGGCGACGGCCTGCTGAACTATCAGGAATATGAAGGGCAGGACGGGGACCGGTCGTCAGTTAATCCTTACCTGAATGGCACCGGTGACGAGACTAATCCGTTTGAACACAACTGGCGCCCGAACAGCACGGGGCCGGGCGCCGGCACGGAAAGACCATCCATCGCCGCCAGCTACTGGAGAGGGAACGATCACTCTCCCGATTGGGGCACACTTGGCGCAGCGTTGCCGACCGCGTCCGTTGGTATCGACACCGGGACCGATACGGACGAGGACGGCGCCGCCGATTCGGTCGAAATCCAACAGGAATTTGGCGGGAGCGACGTGGGGGCGAGTCCAGTCCATTCGATGCATCCGTTTATCAAACGTGCCGGACTTATCACAAACAACTCCGGCATAATAATTCCCGATCCCGAGGGCGGCGTAACCAACGGCGGGTACCGTCCACTGCTGCACGGCAGGAACTGGACACTTGAATGCCAGGTCAAGCTGCTTTCTTCCGGACTCTCCGGGTACCTTCTTAACTGTCCAGGGCCCTACGGTGGAAATGACGTGGCATGGCGACTCGAACTTTCTAACGACATTCCGGTAATCGGATTCCACACTCTTTCGACACAGATCTACTACAAGGTCGAAGGGTTGCGCGTTCCGACGAATCGCTGGACGCACATTGCCGGAGTCTGGGACACAGACATCAACAGCCTGTCCCTGTTTATTGACGGCATCTTCATGCAGGAGCAGCGCATATATGAGGAGAGTCTTTCCGGTTACATGTATGCGCCGGAATCGCCTCCCACCATAGGAACATCACCGAACGCCACATTTGCCAATCAACTGCAAATCGATGAAGTGCGGGTATGGAATCTCTCGCGAACGCCGGATGAGATCGAGGAATACCGCTCGCGACTGGTCATGCCGGGCACGAACGGGCTGGTCGCTTACTTCCGCTTCGATGACGGCGGCACAACGGCCGAGGACTTTGCCAGAAAAGCCAAGAATGGTCTACTTGGGGCGGCATCGGATGAGTATTTGTATGGTGATCATGGCTATGCGCTCAACGGGAACTACAGCCTGGTTACAAACGACCATGCTAACGTTCGCGGTGTTCACAAGAGAGGCGCGGATGACAGCGATGGCGACGGCATGCCGGACGGTTGGGAAATGGTCAACCACCTCGATCCCTTCTCGGCCATTGGTGTAAACGGTGCAGACGGCGATGCCGACAGTCCGTCGAGCGATGGGCTGAAGAACCTGTACGAATTCTGGTCTGAAACGAACCCGAAGGCGCGAGACACGGACCAGGACAGCATATTCGACGGGAACGAAGACTACGACGGGGACAAGGTTGTCAACAAGACCGAGCAGGATCTCAACAGTCGACCGGACATGGTCGATACTGACGATGACGGCCTGACGGATAGCGAGGAACAGGCGGCAGGGACCAGCCCCGCCGATCCGACCGATCCGGGCATCGCAAAGTATATGTGGTTCGGAGGATCGACCGCCGACTACCTGGCCGTACCGAACCAGTTCAAGCAACGGCTGACCGATTGGACCCTGGAAGCCTGGGTAAACACCGCTACGAATCCGGTCGACGCAGCGGGTATTGTCATCAGGCGTGTTGTTGAGACTCCCACTTCAGGTACGAACGGCGTGAATTTCGTGCTTGGGATCGAGACGAACGGCGCCGGCATCCGACCGTACGCAGGCTACAGTTTTGTAAATGGCACGGCCTACTACGTTCGCGGTCAGAACATCACGATGGGGACATGGGTTCATCTCGCCGCCAGTTACGACAGCCTTAATGCAAGGCTGATGATGTATACCAACGGCATTGCCAGCGGAAGCCCGGTTACCGATGCCTACATTGCGCCCCCGATAAACGGCAAGGGTGGCGAGACCTTTGTGAGGATGGGCGAAGATTACCAGGGCGGGCTTCATCATGTAAGAGTCTGGAACGAAGTGCGAACGGTAACAGAAATCATAACCAACACGACCGTCAGCATTCCGGGCTCGACTCCGGGCCTTGTTCATTATTTCCGGTTTGACGACGGTCAGGCGACGACAAATGCACAGCCCTTCGGCCAGTTCCATCAGCCGTACGGCCCGCAGGATTTCACGGTTACAGAAGACTGGCACGAGGAATGGCGGCATGCTGCGATCATCAGCGGCACGAACGTTGAATTCAGAGCCGGCGGAGCGGTTGTGATGCCGCCGACAATTGCCGTCATTCTGCAGCCGGAAGCGGCGCGCGATGCCGGAGCCCAGTGGACATTGGACAGCAGCCCCTGGTATGACAGCGGACAGCTGGTCAGCGCCGGCCCAGGCGATCATGTGATCGGCTACAAGTCGATGAGCGGCTGGACGGCTCCTGCCAACGAACTGATAGCAATGAGCAACAGTGTCAGCTACAAGGTAACCCGCACATATATTGAGAACGGCAGCCTGACGATCAATATTCAGCCGGCCGCGGCAATAAGCAACGGGGCTTCGTGGGCGGTGGACGGCGGCCCGTACCAGGGCAGCGGTACGACAGTCGGCGATCTGGCGCCTGGTACGCACCTGGTTTCTTATTCCACCATAGCCGGATGGAATGCGCCGGTGAATCACCAGGTTACGATCCTGGAAGGCCAGAATACGACAGAGACTCATTGGTACACCCCCGTTCTGGGCAGGCTACTTGTCTATCTTGAGCCGCCCCAGGTTGTGAGTAACGGTGCCCAATGGCGTGTGGACAGCGGGACATGGCGGGACAGTGGTGTAACTGTTACGAACCTGGGCTACGGCGAGCATTCGGTTGAGTTCTCACCGATGCCGCCCTGGATCTCCCCGTCGAACCAGACGATCGAAGTGGTGCAGGACGGACTCATAATAAGCACGGGTCTCTACACGCAAGTTGCGGGAATCCAGGTGGACATTTCCCCGCCTCAGGCGATTGCGGACGGAGCTCAGTGGCGGCTGACATCCGGATCGTGGCAGGACAGCGGAACATTCCTTGCCCTTACGCCGGGAGATTACACGATCGAGTTCAAGGAAATAGGCTCACTTCTCCGGCCCGGCAACATAACGACAACAGTTGTTGATCAGGTGGCGATCTATATCTCGGCTTACTACTACGACGTACAGATTCTGGCGGAAAACGGAACAGCCGCAGGCCAGGTTAGAACACCCAGGGGCGTGGCGATCAACGAGAGATATCTCTACGTGGCGGACAGCGGCAACAACCGGATACAGGTGTACGATACGCTGGCCCAACGGTGGTGGAGTAGGGGCAGCGCCGGCACCGGCGCGGGGCAATTCAACCAGCCGTATGGGATCGATCTGGATTCTGCCGGGAACCTATGGGTGGCTGATGCGGGTAACGACCGCATCCAGAGATGGACCGCCGCGACGGGAGCATGGACGGTATTTGGCGGGGTTCGGGGGACCGGGCTCGGCCAGTTCAACGGGCCTTTCGACATACAGGTTGACTCGCTCGGCAATGTTTTTGTCGCAGATCACTATAATCGCCGGGTGCAGAAGAGGACAGCTGCTGGAGCCTGGTCGGTCTTTATTGCGAGCGGATCCGTGGACGGAACGCTCCGGTATCCGGACGGGCTTGGTGTTGATAGTCAGGATTCCATCTACGTTTCCGACTTTGATACCTTCACCGATGCGAGCCGGATCCAGAAATTCAGCAAGACCGGTGTGTTCCTCGGCAAGGTTGCTTCTTCGGAAGAGGAATACGAAGGCGACATCAGCAGGCCGATGGGATTGGAAATAGGTCTGACCACCAATCTGTATGTGGCTGATACAGGCAACAGCGTTGTTACAGAGCGCGGCAGCACAGGCGGATGGTTCACGGTGGTAGAGTCCG
>SPBP01000345.1 GCA_004525935.1 Lentisphaerales bacterium
ATTCTTGCGGTGACATCACGGCCATCCTGCCGGACCTGTTGGACATCGGCATGGACATCTGGGAGACGGTGCAGCTTCATACGCTTCCCATTCCACCGGAGAGGTTGAAAGGGGATTTCGGCAGACGCCTGACGTTCTTCGGCGGGGTGAACACGCAACGCTTGCCGTTCATGACCCCCACCGAAGTCACAGCGGAGGTCGAGCGTTGTGTTCGCCTATTGGGGAAAGGCGGAGGCTACATCCGCGGCCCGGATCATCACGTGAAGCCAGATGTGTCCCCCGACAATACGGTGGCGCTGTTCAGAGCGGCGCGTGAGTTCCGCGAACCGGAGTACACGCAGGACTTGAAACATTGCGAACCAGAGGGTCCAGGTTACGGCTCGCATGCTCGCGGAACCTGACCCTCGACGTTCTGCGGAAGAAAGCTCAAGACATCGTTGCTTGGCCGGGCTTTTCGTGGTAACTTTCCGTGATGAGCGACACGCTGGGACGAGTCATGGCTCTTGTGGTCCGTGGAGAAGTTCGAGTATCCGACCATGGGTACGATGAACTGGCAGCAGACGCAATCTTCGTCCGAGATCTGGTGGACGGTCTGCCAGGCGCCGAATTACTCGAGGACTACTTGGATTTCCCGAAGGGACCTTGTGTGCTCGTTCTGGAGCAGGATCGGGATGGGAAGCCAGTGCACGCGGTCTGGGGGATACCAAAAGGAAAGTGTGGCCCCGCAGTGGTTATTACGGCCTATCGACCTGATCCAGATCGCTGGTCGAAGGATTTCAGGAGCAGGAAGAAATGACGACAAGACATCATACAAAACTAGTGCATGAGGGAGACTACGTGGCAGAGGTGGATGTTGATTTGATTGAGTCTGACGCAGGTTGGTCTCCATGCCTCTCCCTTGACGACGCCTACAAACTTGACGACGTGCGCGCCGCACTGCGTCGAGGGGATATCAAAGCGGCCACTCGTCTTGCCCGCATCTTTGCCCTCACTCCGGTTGTCGTATAGAGCACCGGAGAACCATTGAATGCACTCGATTCTGAAAAGCCGCGCTTTTCGGAACGAGTGATTGAGATCGTTGGCAGCGAAGATGAAGAAGGGATGCATAGTCGCACTACTGATCGCCGTGGCGGTTTCCGCGGGAGTCTTCATTGGCCTTCCTGCCTGGTGGCGGACAACGCGGCACGCTGCCGGCGAGCAGTTTAGGCGCGACGCAGTGCGCCAGATTCAAGAGTGGGCAGAAGCCGGGTGGGAGTACGAGCACATCGCCTTCCTGGCTGAGCAGCACGAACGCACCCAAGGCCAAGTGTGGCTTGCCGATCACCTCATCCGCATGCACAGTGGTGAATGGATCGTCTACTTTGCGGAGTGCAGCAAGGCCAACCCTCGTATAGCCGACATCTTCATCGGCAGAGGGTCCGATGGAAGATGGTACTACTCCACCTACCATTTCTGCGTCGGCATGATAACAATGTGGGAGCGTCCGCGCACACTGGCTGACTTTGTCAACGAATACTCGATGTGCGAATTCGATGGCGACATAGGAGCTACGTTCGGAAACACGGTTGCTCTCATGCCTCCGCAGCGCAGGGAACCTAGAACCTACGACTCGGGAATCCAACCTGGACTTCCAGACCTTGGTCCCATTCAACGGGTCGCAACAGCCGCCATTCCAATCGCCACCAATTCCGATCCCGACCTCGCAGGGCACGGACTCGATTTCTTCTCGATCAGGTACGAGCACCGTTTCGGCGAGTCAGGCTCTGCCACAGGAGTCGAATACACGGCAATCTACCGTGACAGCACGCTTTCCGGTGGCAACGCCACCGGAATCGACATCGACTTGCGAGACAGCACGGCCTACCTCAAGACGCAGGAAGGCGGCTCGCTCTGGTCCAGCGAGATCGATGGAGAGCCAAAGGTCCCCGAGGGCAAGCTGATGCAGATCGGCCTGAGCGCGATCACGAGCTTCTGGCCCCAGATACACAGCAGCCGCTTGTCCTTGGAGGAAATCGTTTGTACCGATCCAATGTTCTGGGAAACCTATAGTGTTACCTACCGGCTGAAAGTCCAGATTGCCGACGTAGCACAGGCAGCTCCGGATACGCTGATTGAGCTTCGTGTTACGACAAACGGACTGGTTTTAGAGAAGGATATTGAATGGCGAGGAACCGACCGCTGAAGTCACATAAACAGATCGAAGACTGCCAACAACAGCTTCGACCGCTACAAATCAACCCGCGCGGACGCGGCTTGATTTGAGGGTCACGCTGGACGTGTTGGCCGACAGAGTCTTGACAGACTGATCGGTATTCTGTACGCTTCTGTACAGAGTGGAGGTCCATCATGACAGCCGTAACATTGACCGAATTCAGAAGCCACGCGTCGGGCATGCTTACTCGAGTCGAACATGGAGAAACATTGGTCGTTCTGCGCCATGGCCGCCCCATTGCCGAGATCGTCCCTGCCGCGCGTGAGGGCGACACACAGCCATCCTGGAAGAGACCTGCGTTGCGCCTCACGGCGAAAGGGGCAGCGCTCTCGTCGGCAGTTCTGGAGGAGCGAACCCGGTGAAGGCCTATCTCGACTCCTCCTCGTTCGCAAAGCGGTTTGTTGAAGAGGCAGGCAGTGACAGAGTCGAGCGCGCCTGCTCTCAAGCCTCAGAACTGGGTCTCAGCGTGATCTGTGTCCCCGAAGTCATGTCCGCACTCAATCGGAGGAAGCGGGAACACACGCTCACCGCCGTGCAGTATCGCGAGGCGAAGGAGCGCCTGCTTGACGATGTCCGCGACGCGGTCATCGTCAACCTCACTCCTTCGGTCATCGGGTCCGCAATCCGTATTCTGGAGACAAGCTCCGTCCGCGCCATGGATGCACTGCATGTAGCCTGTGCGCTTGAATGGGGTGCGGATTTGTTTGCATCTTCGGACGACAGGCAACTGAAGGCCGCCAAGAAGGTGGGGCTTAAGACACAACGAATATGACCGGCCAACATCCGCCTGGAGCACTACGCCGGTTCCGCTGCGCTCCACCGGCGAGGCTCAGGCGAGGCGTTCGCTTTCAGAAGACGGAAGAACTGTGTTGCATAATGCAGCAGTCTGTTGTATTATTGTCTCATCATAAGAGATGGAGGTGATGCAATGACTACCGCTGTTCGAGTATCGGAGAACCTTGTGCGCGAGGCGCGCCTTG
>SPBP01000251.1 GCA_004525935.1 Lentisphaerales bacterium
CGATAACATCGTTCACCTCCACGGAATCCTTCTCGTTAGACTGGCGGGCATTTTCAAGTTGCTTGAAGAGCAATGCGTTCCGCTTCTGGAGTTCCGCATTATCCGCCTGCATCTTCTTGAACAATGCTGAATCCTGAGCCGCGGCCGGCTTCTTCTCTGATGCTTCACGTACGCTTGCTGCTCTGAGGTCTGCCTTGAGTCCGTCGATTTGCTGCTGGAGTTTCTCGTTTTCCGAGCGGGCCGTCTCCAGTGCAACGAAATCAACAGCCGGCTCTGTGTCTGCGCTCTCGAGCTCTTCGATCTTCGTTCGGAGTGTCTGCTCGGCGCGTTCCAGCCTTGAGATCTTCACTTCCAGCTCGGCGCCGGCTTCATACGCTTCATTGAGCCGCTTCTTGAGATCGGCATTTTCCGTAGCAAGTCGTTCAGATTCGTCGGCGCCCGAATCGACAGCTTCGATGTCGTCCGTTGCGCCATCTTCGTATGACCACTTGAACGGCGCCGCAGTCTCCTGCGCTACGGCCGCATGGCCGACGAACAGCATCGCCGCAAGCGCACTGAAGACGCTTGAAGGGACAAGGTATCCGTGTCTATCTGTGTTCATCCGTGGTTCTGCAGTTTTTAGCGTTCTTTGCGATCTTGAGCGCGGCAGCGCGGGTGTAAGAATCAGTTTGTCCTGTGGTCCCAATGCCGTACTTACGGCGATTCGAGAATATCACGCAGGGATTTCTCGAAGTCGGGCTCCTCGGCCTCAGGCTGCGGTTCATCCAGTTCAAGTGACCGATCCACAAGCTCCGCCAGTGGCACTTCGTCCTCAACCGGTTCCGGCTCCCTGACCATCAGCGCTTCTTCAGGTTCCCTGACCTCTTCCGGTTCCCTGACCATCATCAGCTCTTCTTCTGGCTCCATGACCATCATCAGCTCTTCTTCTGGCTCCATGACCATCATCGGCTCTTCAACTTCGGGCTCGACCAGTTCCGGCTCATCATATACCCGCGGCGGCCGGGCAACCTGCACCTGTACAATATCCCCCTCGATTCCAATGTCCGGCCTTCGGAAGTCGTCGCCCGGTTCGCCCAGCCTGAACTTCGGTTCTTTCCCCATCTCGGGTATTTCCAGGAAAAGTTCGTCGGCAGCAATGATTGTCGGGGTCAGGAAGACTATTGTCTCCATCTTGACCTTCTTCTCCGTAGTCGACCTGAACAGCTGACCTAACAGTGGGATAGCCCCGAGCACTGGGACACTCGACTCACCAAATTCCGTCGAGCTCTCGATCATGCCACCGATAATGATTGTCACTCCGTCCTTCACCACCACCGTCGTTGCGGCTTCAGCCGTCTTGACAACCGGTATACCCAGCACACCTTCCTGTTCCTTGCTCGGATAGTCATACCAGCTCTCGATCGAGCTGATCTGCGGCTTGATATCAACGGTAATATAATTGTCGTCGTTAATTCTCGGAGTCACCGACAGTATCGCGCCCACTTCCTCCCACTTATACGATACGCCTATGATATTCGTTGACCCGCTCTCGTACGCAATCTCCCTGTAGGGCTGGCGGGTAATAACCTTGATAGTAGCTTCCTCACCGTCCAGCACGGAAACGTGTGGATTCGAGATGATCTTTGTATCGCCCATCGTCTTCAGCGCATCGACGAGCAATGTGAGGTCGCCACCACCGGTCACCGTCTTGAAACTCAGCGTCGGGCCTACCCCGGCCGACAACGGACTGTCCGCCGTAAGTTTGAAGCGTGGGTCAGCCTTCTCGAGAACATGCTGCCAGTTAACGCCGAGACTGAATGCGTCGCTCAGCCGAACCTGTACCACCTTCGCCTGGATAGCGACCTGTTGAGGCCTGCGGTCGAACGCGCGAATCATGCCGGCTATTTTCTCCACGGTCTGCGGCAAGTCCGTGACGATGATTGCCTTTGCCCCGCTGTTAACGATCATCGACCCTATCTGTCTGTTATCCTGCTTTGTCAGGATCTCGGCAATTTCCTTTTCGACGTCGGCTGTCGTGACGTATTTCAGCCTGAACGTACGGGTGACGGTGGGAACCTTCCGTTCGATGGTCGGGATTTCGGCGGTCGCAATGATCGCTTCCATCTCTACCAGCTTGACCGGCGTATCGATCAGCACCAGTGTGCCGGACAGATCATCGAAGATCAGTTTGCCCTGGTCACTCTTTATCCCCTCGAGTATCTGGAAGATCCGGCTCGCCTTCGCGTAGTCGAGCTGCACGATTCTGACTTCCCTGAGCTCATAGAACCCTACTCCGTTCATGGCCCTGTATTCTTCGTCGGTCATTATGGTAATGATCGCCCGCTCGCCTTCGCCTCTCACCTCGTAGGCCAGGCTGTTCATGGCAAGCGCCATTTCCAGGGCATCTGCAACCGTTACATCCTTCAGATCCACCTGCACCGCACCGGTGACTTTGACGGAAATAACAACATTCAGATCGCCGCCCGTCTCAAACTGCGTCATCGTCCGAATGAACTGAACAACTTCCATCTTGTTCGGCGTCTTGAAATTGATCTTCTTCTGCAGGCCCGGCATATCGTCATATTCACTGAGCAGCTTAGGTTTACTGACAGCCGGCTGCGCTGTCTTGCCACCGTCACCCGCCGGATTCGACGTATTTCGTTGCAATGGCGAGCCAAGCGGAAGCCTCAGATTGAACGTTGGCTCATCAATATCAGCCACATCATCCTGTGCCACTGCGGAACCGGCCCATGTGAGAGCGAGAGCGGCAGAAACGCATATGATACCCAACCACTTGTGTGTGGGTGTGTGGGTGTGTGAGTGTGTGAGTCCTTCGGCAAAATCGTATGGTTGTTTAAGATCCATCATCTATCTTCCATCGGTCAGCCTTCAGCCTTCAGCCTTCAGCCATCATCCCTCAGCCCTCAGCCCTCAGCCTTCTCAGTCCTACTCTTTCCCCGCAACCCGTATTTCGCTGCCTTCAAAGTCCAGGATCAGCTCATCCTCAGCAACCTTCTTAACGGTAAAATCAAACGGTCTTGCTGACCCGTCAATCCGCAGTTTCAGGCTTACCTTATCGTTCAATCTCAGGTTATACGACGTTCCTTCAACCTTATCGTCTACCACACCGAACGATCGTTCCGGTTCTTCGTCGTAAATTGATACTCCTACCAGACGCAGGCTCTTATCCGCATACTGCTTTACCTTCCCTGACCAGTCGTCTGCCCGCGGATCTGGATCCGGATCCACTATGCCGCCTGCGTTGGCATCAGGTGGAAGCCATATATTGCGCTCCTCCGCCGGGGTTACGTAATCCTTCACTTCCCCCAGTCCGACAATAACATCGGGCGTAACAATTCTCGGTTCCTCGTCCACATCACGAGGTGCAACCGGCCGGGCCGCTCTGATTTCCCACACGAACCCGACCATCAACGCAATAAAAGAGGCCGCCAGCATGCGATTTATGACACGGATTGTCAACGTTGGTGAATGTTCGATCTTACGCCGGTGCACATGCTCCGGCTCAGCCGGTTCTTCGGGCGGAGGTGTTCCGCCGAGGGCAGCCCCATCACTCGCAGGCGCCTTCCCGCGTCTGTCCTTTCGGCCGGCCCCCTTTTCCCCAGAAGCCGGGCTTTTCTTCCCAGCTTTTTCGGGTTCCTGGGCGGGCTCGGCAGTGGGCTTATCCTTCTTCTTTGAGGCCCCGAGGACGACTGCAGGCTTCCCGGCAACACGCGGCTTGATCTTTGCCACGGGTTTCGGGCCGATCCGTGTTTCGGCGGTCACGGTCTTGTCGGTATCCGGACTCACGGATGCAGGCTGCTTCCTGGCCGCGCCCGGCGCGGGACCGCCCGATTGAATCACTTTCAGGAGTTTCTCTTCGGGCGTAATTTCCTGGTCAGACGGCATCTATGTCTTTCTCCGTATCGACCCCTATCGGCAGAAGATCATTGTCAATAATGCGTTGGATAATCTCCGCATCCACGACGGATTTATCATACATCACGAGGCTTTCCAACGCATTATGACACAGGGCCGTGAATTTCCGGGGGTAACCCTGTGTATGCGCATATATCAGCTCAATCGCCTCGTTCGTGAAAAGCCCATTAATGTCACTGTACCCCGCCTGTGTCAACCGGAATTGGATTGCGGCGGCCAGCTCTTCTTCTTCCATCGGATTCAGCACGTATTTGAATGCAATCCGGTCCCAGAAATTGTGCAGTTTATTGATCCTTGGCAAGAGTTCAAGCTGTCCCACCAGCACCAGTTGCAGGATCTTGAATTCATTGGTCTCATAGTTCAGCAGGATCCTGAGTGTCTCCAGCACGAAGTCCGGCAGGATCTGGGCTTCGTCAATCAGCAGGACGACGGTCTTGTTTTCCTCGAC
>SPBP01000260.1 GCA_004525935.1 Lentisphaerales bacterium
ATCGCCAGACCAGAGGCAGCCATGTGCAGAACGGGATAGTCACCTGCTGTCACATCGAGGACTACGAGGCCGGGATCATCAGGCAGCACGAACGCACACGGCAGGACAAGCAGATAGACAGGGCGCGACATATCCGCGAGTTGAACGCGAACGCGGGCCCGGTCTTTTTTGTATATCGTGACAGAGCTGCAATCAATGCACTGGTCTCTGAGTACACGAGGGATGAGCCCATCAATGATTTCACGCCGTCTGACGGAGTCCGTCACACGGTTTGGCGTATCGCCGATCCTGAACAGCTCCGCGCGGAGTTCGAGAAAGTGCCTTCCTGCTGCATTGCCGACGGGCACCACAGGTGTGCCGGCGCCGTCAAGGTCGGATCCGAGCAGCGCGCCGCAAACCCGGCACACACGGGCCGGGAGGAATACAACTGGCTGCTCGGCGTGCTTTTTCCTGCGAGCCAGTTGACGATCATGCCTTACAACCGTGTCATACGCGACCTGAACCATATGCCGGCAGATGTGTTTCTTGATCGCATACGCGAACGGTTTGACGTCAGGCCGACTACTCACGGCGAACCGTCGGCAAGAGGAACCGTCGCGATGTATGTTCACGGGCAGTGGTACGAGTTGGTGTGCCCGGCGCCGAGCCGGACGCCGGACCTGCGGACCGCCTCGACATATCGATTCTCCAGGATGAACTGCTTGCCCCAACGCTTGGAATAGATGATCCGCGAACGAGTGACAGGATCGAGTTCGTCGGGGGCATTCATGGACCCGGGGAACTCGCACGACGTGTTGATTCAGGTCGCGCCCAGGTCGGGTTCTCCATGTACCCGGTTTCCCTTGACGAACTGCTTGCCGTATCCGATGCCGGCATGATCATGCCCCCGAAAAGCACATGGTTTGAACCCAAGCTGCTCTCCGGCCTGTTCGTACATACGCTGTAGTGTCATTAAGCGTGGCGCGTGGCGCGAACGGCTTCTTACCTTCAGGCCAATAGGTAGTTCTCGGCCTGCCCTGCACCGTGTCCGTCGGCGGACGGACTCTGGTGCTGGGCCGACCCGAAGACAGAGAATCTGGCCGACATGCCCGACGAAACCACGAAGGGCGAAGTCGGGCGCAAACGCATTGCGGATTTGCCCGCAGTGGCTTCGCCACAGGCGATGCAGGCGGGCGCGTTCTGAACCTGGGCGGCTACCGGAACAGGCTGTCGGTGTTTGTCCTCATCAATCCGTGCCCCCTCATATCCCCCATACATTTTGGTAAGCTCAGGCTATACCAAAGACATATTTGTATTTTCTCTGACGCCGAGCCCATCATTAGCCACGAACATGAAGTGCCATAACTTCTTGGTTAATAAGGCATTAGGAATTCTTTTTGGCCACAACCGTTGATTGGCCCGCATCCTGCACTATGCAGTAGCCGGGGAAAGCGGAATGGAATTACGGGTATCTGAACTGGGTACTTTCAAAAGTTCTATGAAAAGTTATGAAAAGGGAAATCGGCTAACGAGAACGGCGAACGATTATGTTGTCCGCGACTCGTAATCCGTTCTCGTCGCCGTTCTCGTAGACCGAAATAGGTGGAAAATAGAGGGGAGAACGAACTGGAGGAGGGGCAAAGATGGAAAACACGACAGCAGATGCGATGTTCTCGGTAAACAACCTGTGGATGATGATGGCCACATTCCTGGTCTTCATAATGCACCTTGGCTTTGCGACGCTTGAGGCGGGTCTCACGCGCGCAAAGAACACGGTGAACATTCTGTTCAAAAACACAATGATTGTTGCCATCGGACTGCTTACCTATGCACTAATCGGGTTCAGCCTGATGTATCCGGGTTCCTGGATTCTGGGCAAGGTACTCGGGTTCAGCACAATCGGGCTCGCATGTCCGCCAGGCGCCGAAGGCATGATCGGATGGGCAGATGGAAACTACACCTACTGGACGGACTTCCTGTTCCAAGGCATGTTTGCCGCAACATCGGCCACGATCGTCTCCGGCGCGGTTGCGGAACGAGTCAAGCTGAGCAGTTTCCTGGTGTTCACAACGATCTACGTGATGTTTGTATACCCGGTAGTCGGATCGTGGGTATGGGGAAAAGGCTGGCTGGACAGCCTGGGCTTTCACGATTTTGCAGGATCCACCCTTGTGCATTCAGTCGGCGGGTGGGCAGCCCTTGCTGGAATCCTGGTTCTCGGTCCTCGTGCCGGCAAGTACGTCAATGGCAAAATCAGACCCATTATGGGTCACAGCATGCCGCTCGCCACTATCGGGGTATTTCTGCTGTGGCTCGGATGGTTCGGCTTCAATGGGGGGTCCGTGCTGTCCGGAGATCCCGGTGCAGTGTCCTATGTGTTGACGACAACCACGCTTGCCGCTGCCGCTGGGATCCTGGCCGCAATGATTGCCAGCTGGTCGATTCAAAAGAAACCCGATCTGACCATGGTCCTGAACGGCTGTCTCGCCGGGCTTGTCGGTATTACCGCAGGTGCCGACGTGGTCTCCGTGTCATCGGCGATCATCATAGGTTTTGTCTCCGGTATCCTGGTGGTCGTCGCGGTGCTGGCAATCGATCATTTGCGACTCGATGATCCCGTGGGCGCGCTGTCTGTGCACCTGGTCTGCGGCATCTGGGGAACGCTTGCCGTCGGGATCTTCAGCTCGAGCTACACCTTCCTGACACAAGGATTGGGTGTCCTGGTGTACGGAGTGACATGCTTTTCGGCCGCGTTGATCATCTTTCTTGCGATCAAGCACACTCTCGGCATCCGTGTGAGCGAGATGGAAGAACTTAAGGGGCTCGATCTGGGCGAGCATGGCATGGAGGCATACGCGGGATTCCAGATCTTCACCACGCAATAGCAGGTTCTGCGTACCCACTGTTGGCAGTCTGTTAGCACATAATAGGAGGCTGGATAAATGAAACTGATAATTGCATACATACAACCGGAACGATTGAACGCGGTTAAGAGAGAGCTGTACGATCGGGAGGTCTACAAGATGTCGGTTACCAATGCCCTGGGTTGTGGGCAGCAGAAGGGATACCACGAGTCGTATCGTGGAGCGGACCTGGAAGTGAACCTGCTTAAGAAGGTTCGACTGGAAATCGCCGTCAACGAAGCGTTCGTTGACGCCACAGTCGACGGAATCTGCAAAGGAGCAAAGACCGGGAACATCGGTGACGGAAAGATATTCATCCTCGATCTTCCGGAATGTCTCCGAATCCGAACCGGCGAACGAGGAAATGAAGCGATTGGATAAGGCAGAAAGGGGCTGATCGATGAACAGGTGGTGGACAATTCTGGCAGTTCTATGTATTGCGAGTGGCGCGGCGGCTGGCAACGCTGACATAACGGCAGATGCGCGGTCCGCTTACGTCTGGCGGGGCATCACGCTCAACGATGGTCCCGTGCTGCAGCCGTCGGTCGATCTTTCCGTTCCCGGCGGTTTCGGCGTCAACTTCTGGGGAAACTTCGATCTGGATGACTACGCAGCAGCCTTCCAGAAGCACGAGTTCTCAGAGGTGGATGTCACAGTGTCATACGAGTTCCAACCGATCTCCTGGATGCAATGCGGGATCGGCTGGATCGAGTACCTGTTCCCGCACACCGGGGACACGAATGGCGCGGCCGCCGGAACAAGGGAAATCTACTTCGAAGTCAACTCCCTCGAAATGAACGGACTGACCGCAACCTTCACTGTCTACCTGGATGTTGATGAAGTTCAGGATGTCTACGCGATGTTTGCGATAGAATACGCAAGACAACTGTCTGAGAACTGCATGGGAACCGTTGGCGCCTCTGCTGGATACGCAGGCAAAGACATGGCCGCAGGCGGCACATCCGGACTGCATGACTACAACATCACCGCAGGTGCAACGTGGAACTTGACCGAGGCCTTCGAAGCAAGTGCTGTGTTGACTTACACTGACACTCTGGACACGGATGTTCTACCTCATCAGGACGTGAATCTTCATGGTGGCGCATCGCTGAGCTACGCTTTCTGATACGCGGGAACCCGCACGGCGAACCCGGATGCCGTGCAGCCTGTCTGTACATACGGCACTTCCGGGTTTGTGGGGGGATTTGTCATTGGCCATATGCACATACACGCTCTGGCAGGCCGATGAAGTC
>SPBP01000494.1 GCA_004525935.1 Lentisphaerales bacterium
CACGAAATGCTTATAGCTGTTGCCGAAACGGAGTCATCAGGTCAGGGCTGAGTTTTTTGACCGGACGGCGTTTGGGAAAGAGAAGGCTTGGGGGAAGTATGGAACAATGTGAATAGAGAGCGAGTCCTGTTGTCGCGTGGGCAAGGGCAATTGCTCTGTGCAGACTGATGCACATATCCGTCGATCTCCGAGCAAGCCGATGTATGCCCATCAGTCGAGAAATGCCCCTGATCAGCGAGCTGATCGTTAATACTACGCTCTTCCGAAACCGCATTCAATGGAATAATCATTTCTCTTTTTTCCCCCGACCGGTTCCCAAAAAACATGGCCCAATAATATTGACGGCACTCTCCGCGTTTTCGCGACGATAACTCATGCAATGTCCGGGCTAAAACCTTCAAAATGGCGCAAAGCAAATATCACCGCAACCTGCGGATCAGGTATGACCCCAGGATCAGCGATCCGATAATCGGTATCCATATGATCAGATCAGGTCGCACCGCAGGATTCCCGGCCAGTGAATCGACGAGAACAACAAACATGTAGAAGATGAAGACAATGACGAGGCTGATCAGAATACCGATCGAAGAAGATGAACGTTGGCTTCGCACGCCGAACGGGAAACCAAGCAGCAGGAAGGCAAGGCATGACATAGACAGGACAATCCGTTGATTCAGTTCAACGGCCAGCGCCATTCGGTGCCCCAGGTCTGCTTTCCCGGTGCCGGGATCGTCCTTACGAATTGCCCTGATGCCCTGGAGCAACTCATAGGCCGAGTAATCGGCCATCCGTTTCCGGTAGACGCCCTCCATGAGGCGCGTTGTGTCAATAGGAATGGAATAGCTCGCCATGAAAGCCGGTTCGGGCCTGTCCTTCGTGGCCGGCTCAACCCTTACATTGCCATACAATTGCACCAGGAGAACGCGGCCATCGGCAGTCAGGCTGATCCGGCCGGACCCGGCCCTTATCTCGCGTTCGAATCCTTCGTCCTGCTGATATATGATGATATCGCCCAACCTGTTGCCGATCCGGGATCCGATGTATATCTCGAGACCGGGGATATTTCGAACGAACTGGCCCGGTTCGATCAGCTTGATGGCCTCTTCCATGCCGTGATCGTGGATCGCCTTGCGGTACACGTAGTGGCTTCTGGATACCAGGGTGGTATGGATGAACAGGCATACGCAGGTCATCATGAATACGAACAGGGCCGGGCGGGCGAGGATCTGCCAGACACTGACCACGCATGCACGCATTGCCGTAGTTTCGCCGTCTGCCGACATGCGTTCAAAGACAAGCAGACTCGTGGTCATGACACTCATGGGAATCGAGAAAGCCAGCGCCATCGGAATGGCACACAGAAAGAGCCTTGCAATGAGCGGACCGGCAACACCCCGGGCCAGCAGATCGGTCATCTGGAATAGAGAACCAAGGATCATGACGAACGTCACAATAAGCAGGGATATGACGAACGTGGTAACAAAGCTGCGAAGCAGGTAGCGGTTCAGAATCTTCATCAAGGCAACGTTATCCGACGTATCACTGGACCTGCAATCAAATTCCGAGCCGGTACGCTTGCGTGCCATGCCGTCGCTCTGCTATTTTCGCCGGAATAATACGCCTCATAAGGGCAACTCGGCAATCCTTCCCGCGGCGGGTACTGACAAAGGTTCATGAAGATGAATATCCAATATCCAACAAGGAATATCCAATGACCGAGGAAAGTATGAATCGTAATCGTCCTCGTCCTTCGTCCTCGTTCTCGAATAAAGTGTCAGGCGGAAATCCGGATGTGACAGAACCGCGGCGCGAGGGGTGGATCATATGAGGGTGCATGCGTTCCAGGCATTGAGACCGAAGCAGGACCTGGTCTCACGCGTTGCGGCGGTGCCGTATGATGTGATTGATACCGAGCAGGCCGCGCGACTTGCGGAAGGTAATGCGCATAGCTTTCTGCATGTGACTCATTCCGAGATAGATCTTCCTGCCGGCACCGATCTATATGCCAACGAGGTTTACTC
>SPBP01000036.1 GCA_004525935.1 Lentisphaerales bacterium
AAAACGTCCGATCAACTTGACATACTTGCGGGCATAGAGGAGTTCAGGGAACATCTCGGCGGCGAATTGCATGTGACCTTGCCCGACGGCATCGGTGCGAAGCTCGAAACCTGCGATATGGATGCCGGTATTGTCCGTGAAGCAATAGATTTCCTTAAAACAAAGGTCCGAGACAACCGGGCCACGGTTCAAGCGTAAGCATCATGCGAATTTCCACTGAGCCTCCTGTTCACCTGACATATTGCATGAATGTTCATCCGGGCGAAACGTGGGCCCAGAACATGGCCGCGATCCGTGATATGGCTCTTGCTGTACGCGACCGTGTGTGCAGGGACCAACCGTTTGGGCTCGGGCTCAGACTGAGTAATGCGGCGAGTCTGTCATTGTCGGAACCCTCCGCCAGGAACGAGTTCAAGACGTTTCTTGACGAGCATTCTCTTTATGTATTCACGGTCAACGCATTTCCCTACGGTGCTTTTCACGATACACGCGTTAAGGAACAGGTGTACCTGCCGGACTGGCGCGAAAGCGCCAGGCGCGATTATACGATTCGGGTCGCCGATATTCTGGCAAACCTTCTTCCGGACTCGGTAAGCGGCAGCATCAGTACCGTGCCATGTTCGTACCGACAGTGGATGCGAACTCGCGAGGACACGGATGCCGTAGTAAGGAACCTGATGGACACGGTGATTCACCTCTCGAATATTGAACGGGAGACGGGCAAGACTGTGCACGTTGGACTCGAACCCGAGCCGGACTGCTACCTGGAAACCACCAACGACATTATCCACTTCTTTGAAACCGTGCTGGACGATCACGGCTGCCGTTATGTTCGTGAACGTACCGGTTGTGATGCCGTCCGCGCAAAGAACATGATTCGCAGGCACCTGGGTGTGTGTTTTGATGCCTGTCACCTGTCGCTGCAGTTCGAGGATCTTGCCGAGAGTCTCGCGCGTATCGGAGAGCACGGCATCCGCTTATCGAAAATCCACGTGAGCGGCGCGATCCGGGCGGTGTACTCAGACGATTTCAGTAAACAGTTGTCGGAGTTTGAGGATGATGTTTACCTGCACCAGGTCAAGATACGCTCGGCGTCAGGCGATATTGTATCATATCCGGATCTATCAGACGCTCTGTCCGGGGCATCCGAGCGCGACGGCACGGAATGGCGAGTACATTGCCACGTGCCTCTGTACTTCACCGGCGCAGGCGAGATTGGCTCGACGGCCGAAGAATTGACCGAAGCCTTTTTCCGAATCGCGATAACGCTGGGGGTCGAGCACCTGGAGATAGAGACCTACACGTTCAACGTGCTCCCGGAAAGGATACGGGGGAAAGGACTCGTTGCCAGCATCGCAGACGAATACAGGTGGGTACTGGATCGATGCGCGGTTTCATGACCAGGATTCCCCGCTATTAATAGTCGCCGGGTGTGATATCAGATTCTGTCGAGCATTCAAGAAGTCGCGTGCCCTCTCCGGCAACGGGAACATGGCCTATGGTCTGCGGCCGCGCCAGTCTGCGACAGCGGCCCGGCCATTCTTCATGAGCCACTTGCCCTCAATAACCCACAGGCCCATGCCGTAGGCCAGGGCAGCCGGCACGCCAAGGCATGCGAGTCGTAACAGGCGCGAGCAGTCGGGGCCCAGCCAGAAATCGAGCAGGAAGAACATGGCGGCGGCGGTCATTCCTGCGAGGACCGGCGGCAGAATCACACGACCTGTTCCGATGTCTGCAAGTTTCGATACTGCCGCAAAACTGAGTACGGTGCCGATAAGCACCGAGACGCCAATGCAGGCTGCCGCGCCGATCACGGACCAGAGGTAGGCAAACAGGCCGATGCCCGGCAGGAAGAACAATGCCTGGATCAGTCTGATACGCAACGTTAGCCCGGGATATCCCTTTGCATAGACAAGATGCCGACAGATTTCAAGGAGCGGGGACAGCATGCCATAAAGCATCAGGGCCCTGTATATCGGAACTACGCCCAACCACTTGTCGCCGTAGATTACACCCACGATTTCCGGCGCAAGCAGTCCTGTTATGACGAAGAACGGAACTGTGATCCTGGTGATCATGCACAGGACCAGCTCAACCGATCGCGACAATTCTTCTTTCCTGTCCCGCAGCACAGCAAACACGGGAAGTGCCGTATTGGCAATTGGCGGGGCAACAACCACTTCCAGGAGTTCGGCTATTCGTCGTGACCGCGAGTAGAGTCCCAACACACCGGCGGAAACCAGGCTTCCAACAACCACGTCGTCGGCATGATTAAGAATGTCCTTCAGCAGGCTCGACCCGAACGACCGGCGCCCGAAATCCCACAACCCTTTCGCTGCCACGCGATCCCATGCCGGCAGATACCGCGGTTTCTGAACCAGCACAACATATGTGCCGCCCACCAGTGCTCCCGCCGCCTGGGCGATCACAAGGCTCCACAGGCCACAGCCGAGTAGCGCGGTGCCGATCGCGCTCGAGGCCCAGGCCAGGGCAGAGATCAGGAGCAGGGCCGCGCGCTGTTTCATCATGAACCGTTTGAGAAGGAGCGCCTTGTATATGCTGAATGGTGCGGCAGCCAGTCGGATGAAGCCCAGCGCAACCAGGCACAGAACCACGGTCCTCCCGTAAACCGGCATGATTACAAGCGCAAGCACTACGTCCAGGAGGAACACCGCCCCTGAAGCCATCGTCTTCATGGCAAGTGCAGTCGACGCGATGACCTTTTCATCTTGTTCTCCCGACGCGATGACGTGCGCATCCAGATCCCATGACGCGAAGGCATTCGTGAGTGCAAGAATGGCATAGGCCAGGGCTACGACTCCGAAGTGCGCGGGCTCCAACAGACGCGCGAGGATAACGCCGGCCACGAACGACACTGCAAAACCAGCGTAGCTCCCGGAACTCATCCAGAGCACGCTGCGCACGGCACGCGGTCCAATGCCGTCTATTGTCTGACCACTCATTACCTGGCCACCTCCAGGCGTATCCGAACCGCGGGCAGCAGTGTGCCTTCGCAGTGCAGATCGAGACACGTCGCTTCTTCAGTAATCCCATAGCTCGGAGAGAACAGGTAACGTTTCGTCATAACCGTCACGCTGTTGTCGCTCTCGATCAGGAGCCTGACCCGTACTGGGCCCTGAGAGAGAAGATACTCTCTTTCTCCCGCCTCTTCGATGAGAAGGTTCGGAGCAAAATGCAGAGCCCAGTCATATGTATGGTTCTGTTCTCTGCCATCAGGATGACCTTCGTTGCTGACCGGGAACTCATCATCGATCACCCATCTGCGTTCAGCCTTCATGCACGAGAAAGTGCGCCTGTGTACCAGTCGCGTGTCAAGCCGCGCATATCCCCGATGCTCCAGCATCAGCAGATCCCGGTCAGCACCTGCATCCCACGTGATTACTGATGGCCGGGCATCATCGAGCAGCCGGAACATATCGGACTCGTGGAACCGGTTGATTTCCAGGCCATCAATTACCAGCGTGTTGTGTTGCGCGCTTGATCTGAAGACATCATGCAGTGCCGGGTCACGGGTATACGTCGCGCAGCCGGGATCAACCACGAAGGGCCGACCGCTTACGCACAACTCGAAACTGCCGGTGTCATTATGCTTATGCCATCCGTATCCGCCGCTGCCAATTCCACCGCATGTAACAAGGAGATAGTCATCAGCCCGACGACTGAGGAAGTAGCCGCCATCCCGGTATGCCACGCTGCCCGCGGGGCCCCTGCCCGAGAGTTCCCGGAGTCTGTCCAGCCCGCGTGGCCCGCAATACCACAGCACGGCCTCGGCTGTCTCGTGCGACGCTGGGGCCGCGAGGTCATCACGCTCAAGCAGAACCGCCGAGAGCTCCAGAAGATAGCGGTGGTCATTAACCGGTTGTTCTCCATAACCTGCAGGGATCCAGAACCGGGCGTTGTCATTGTCGCCGATGATTGGAACCAGTCCATCGGGTCGCGTGATATCCCTCAGAACTTCCGCCATCTTCTCAAGTCGAGGCATGGTCCCGTTTGCGAGTTCGATATCGTTCATCCCACAAACCAGTGCGACGCACGCAAGCGACTCCAGCGCGAACCGGTGATACGAGGTCGATGGTTCCCTGAACGAACCGTCGGGCGTGACCTGGCGTTGTACTTCAATCTCCAACTCCGCCAATCCAAACTCGAGCCAGTGTCGTCCGGCCGTTGTGTCCTTGAAGAAGATACCCAGCAGGACGAGCCCCGCGATGTTTGCCAGGTAATGATTGTGTGTAATCTTCCCGCCATTCTCGTCACGGAAGACTTCCAGGTTTCTGCGAATGAAACAGCCATGATCGAAGAGTGCCTTCACCAGCCGGAACACAAACGCAGGCTCGAGTGCTGCGGCCACATACCGAAATGACAGCAGCAGGTTGACGCTGCGAATGGAGGCCTCGGCTGCATTGACCCAGTTGACGCCACGTCCAACCGGGTTACTCCGAATCCAGTGCTCGACCTGTTCTTCGTATGTCCGCACATACTTGCGGTCGTCTGTCAACCAGTACGCCTGCCCCAGCACCGACAGTTGATGCAGGCGGGAAAGTTGCCACGGCATCTTGATGTCCGCCACGCCGACAGGAATCCTGACCGTTCTTCCCCATTGACGAGGGTTCCAGCGATAACCCGTCACTGGATCACAATGCCAGTCCAGCGGGCGTGCCGGCTCGAAGCGATCACCGAAAAGCGAAAGCTGTCCGCTACATATGCGGTCCGCGGTCGCCACGGTACGCTTCGCGCTATCGGGATAATCGCTGCGTAACCGCGCCACGACGGATGCCTGCTCACATGGGCCGGGAGGTAGAATCGGGGCTGATCGCAAAACCACGTGGGCCGCGAGATCCGTGTTGGAGTCAAATGATCGATCCCATGCATCACGAAGAAATGCTTTGTCCCCGATAACAGCTTTTCCTGTCGTAACCCGCAGGAATTCGACGGCGTACCGGCGGCCCCGCACGATTACCATTCCGGCGAGCACAATCACCAGGAGTGCCGGGAAATCAACGAGCACGACTTTGAATCTCTGGTCCGGCAGAAAGACGAACGCCTGGAGTGCCGCCACGAGAACAGCGGCCCACAGGAAAACGCACCATTCCCGATGCCTGTTGATCCGCCACAGGCACAATGACGCCAGAATGGCCAATATGATCTCCACCACCATGATGCCGTCCCGCGGATCACGAAACGAGAAGCCGAACGCATGCAGCGCCTTGCTGAGTCCGTAAGCTGATATCGCGAACGGTCGCGAGCGCCAGGCTCGCAGGGCCACGGAACGACCGGCTCGATTCCTTTCCCCGATAGGGAGGCTCATCACGAGGGCAGTCGCCTCGACTTGCTCCGCGCTTCTCAGGTCCAGTGCGAGTGCCGTCTTCTTTGGAAGCCCGCCATCGGACTCAGCCCCGTAGCATTGTCCTCGCAGACCAGCCCCGGCAAGAAGCACCTCGCCCTGTATACCCGAAAGAGGCACGAATGACCCGGCCCGGCGGGATGCAAATATGGACCACGGCAACAGGAGCAGCGCGACACCTGCTCCGAGTATGGCTATGTGCAGCGTCGCTTTCCTTCGATTCCCCGCCTTGACCCAGAGGTATGCAGTGACGGGGATCACAAGCAGCACATGGTTCGCCTTGAGATAGATCAGCATGGCCAGGCACAGGACAACCCACAGCCCGGGGGGTTTTGAGCCGGAGAGTGATAACAGACAGCAGAGGCAGGCTGCGAGGAACAGGGCCACACTTTCCGCGCCAAGGATGGGGGTAAAGAAGTAGAAAGGCAGCCAAATGCTGAACACGAGCACGCCCGCCAACCACGTGATGCGCGACCCGGGAATGCGTAAGAGGATTATGCCGGCAAGCAACGGGATACAGGATGCGAGCGCCACCTGTGCCAGGCGCGCTGCCCGGTTCGGGCTATCCGACACGAGGTGGAAGACCGACAAGAACACCGGGTAGCCGGGCACCCGTCCACCATCGCCGAACGCTGCAACGAATCCATCACGAACAAGGGTCTCTGCCTTCTGCGCGTAGTCTCTCGAGTCAATGGATCTCGGCGAATACGAGTTGAGTGGAGCATCGTCCAGCGCATCATTGACCATCAGTATCCTGCATGCAGCGTGCCCGATCACGATCGCACACAGCATTATCCATGAGGCCCTGGAAACTCTCCCGGTCACTCGGACCCGCCTTTGCCTGTGGTGTAAGTTAACAGGACGAGACTATTGATGCTCGTACGCCGTCGATAGACGAGTCCCTCTGCCCAGGGCTCGGTACCTGCACAGGGGAGGCCCTGTGTACTGAGCCAGACAAAACTCCTGCTCTTCCGTCCAATCTGCTCAAGCCACGTCTGGAAATCATGGTCGGGCGATATCATGTAGATGGGCTGCGATGCGAACGTCGGGCTGAGACCCGCCGCGATCCAGTACTGGTCCGTGATCACCGGGCCCGGCGCGGCTTCCAATTCGCGACGTATAATATCCAGGCCGCACTTTGAGCCCTGCATCTCTCGCGTTCCTCTCAGCGAGAACCACCACGCGATGGACACGAGAAAAACGGCAATCGCCACGAGTCCATATCGCTGGATCGCATGTCGGCGCGATGCCAGCATCTCGCCGACCCGGGCCGCGGCTTCGATGCCGACGAGCGGATAGCCCAACAACAGGAACCGGGTTCCCCACTCACCTGCGCCGTGCGAGCGATCCACCAGGAACGAGACCAGCACGAAGACCCCGACATATATCCCGGTCAACAGTGCGAGTGGTCGCGGTCGGTTATTATCCGGATCTGCTGCGGGCAGAAGAGCGAGTACCATCCATGGCGCGGGCAACACAAAGGAATGAAAGCAACGGGATGCTGGCGCATACAGCGGGACGTAGAGGGAAGTCGTGGCAACCGCGCCGGCACCTGTCAGCCAAAGGGCCCACCGGATATCCCGTCGCACCAGCCTGGACGCCAGGCATAGGACCAGCCCGGCAAGGCCGAGGTAGATCAGTCGGTCCGGGATATCAATTCCGTACTTCACCTGGTTATTCATCAGCACCTGACCTATATGTTCAGCAAAAGCCTGGTATCGTCCGACACGGACCAGGGATTGGAAGGCCGTCAGAACAAGAGGTCCATAGGACGGACTTTTTACTGCGTGGTAGACCACGATCGAAGCGCACAGGACAGCAGCAGCAATGACAGCCGGTAGAACCAGGCCGCCACGGCTCACCCACGTGCGGCCACGTTTCCCCGGCCGCCGGAGTGTAATCAGTTTCATCTGGATCGCCACCACCATGGCGACCAGCATGCTCACCATGTATATGGCCATCTCATGTCTCAGCGCCAGTGCTGCCATCAGCATCAGGAAACCAGTAAAGGTCCTTGTTCGACGCCGTTCCACCGGTGGTCCCTCAATTCGCACCAGTGGCAGGAGCAGGTACGTTCCCGCAAGCGCGCAACACACGGCGGGGACATGCTCCCAGAACAGGAAGCTGTAAAACATCATTGGGGAACACAGGCCCACTACCAGAACCAGCGGAGGCGCGGTTGCCCGACTTTGCCTGCCTGCCATGAGCCCGGCAAGCAATGCAACCAGTATGCCGCACACGATGGGAAGAATGTACAACCCGGCTGGTCCGAAAAGTCGCAACGGTACCGATGACACAAGGGAGAACCACGGCTGCCACGGGAGTATCATCTGGCCATCATCATCGCGCGAGGGGAACAGGGAGCCGTCCGGAAAGAAGTCCAGTGCCGGGTCGTTCTCGATTCCGCCGTATGGTATCTCGTATCGCAACCCGCCATCATACTTCCACCCGGCAGTCATCAGGTACTTGCCACCCTCGTCGGTTCCCCAGAAGACGTTTGTCGGCAGTGTGCGTGCAGTGAACACATAGAGCACCGCAACAGCCGCTGTCGTCGCCAGGATCCAGCCACGCTCCGACAGGAGTCGGCGCAAATACGAATCAGTTGCCATGATGCCTCCCTGCGAGAGAGCGCAGCTTCGAGATAAGCCGCTCGACATGTCTATCCCAGGTGTGTCGCTGAGCTACGACTGCAACTGCCCGGGCTCCGAGCTTCTTGCGCAAGTCCTGATCCTTCGCGAGCGCGACCAGCGCGCGACAGAGCTCTGCAGCATCGCCCGGCTTCACGAGCATGCCGCTTTCCCCGTTATCCAGCACCTTCGCGACCTGGCCCATGTCGCTGGCAACCACCGGCTTTGCCATCGCCATGTATTCGAACAGCTTGGTTGGCGATCCGTGGAATTCGCTACCATCAGGATTCTCATCCTGTGGACTTACGAGTATGTCGCACGCAGCCAACTGGGCCGGGACATCGCGGTGCGGCAGCAGGCCGGTGAATGTAACGCAATCGTCAAGACCCAGTTCGCGAACACGTTTCCGGAGCCTCGGGGAATCCGGGCCGTCCCCGACCAGAAGAAGGTGAATGTCGTGTCCTGCAGCGACAGCAAGAGCGGCCGCATCAACAAGGGTTGAAACCCCGTGCCGCCGACGGAATGTTCCGACATGGCCGACTACCGTCTTGTCGTCCAGTCCATATTGGCGCCGAACATCATCGCCGTTCACGCCCGGATGGAATCGTTGCACGTCTACCCCGTTCGGGTTGACCAGTACATTGTCCGGATCGACCCCCTGTGCAACCACGTCGTCACGAAGCCTGTCCGAAACGACCGTTACCAGTTGAGCCGACCGAAGAACCGCCCGCTCCACTCTCTCCGTGAACCGTGGGAACCATAACTTACGGCCCCAGTGCCGGGCCTCCCAGGAAATCGAAGCGTTATACTCCAGCACAAACGGCGCCCTCATCTGTTTTGCGATAAGCGCTGCCGCATAATGGTTCCTGCTGCTGCGATGATACACCAGCATTGGATCCATGCCGGATAGCGGCGCTTCGAGGATGCGCCGGTTATAATCCGCCTCCATCACTTCAGGCAGATGCGACATCTGTCGCCTCGGCTCTACGGGGACGACCCGGGCCACGTGTTGCCCGAGTGAAGCAGTGCCGGGGCAAAGGGCCGTAACCGCGAAGCCAAGCTCTGAGAGGCCGGACAGAACACCAAGCGTATGTGTCATCACACCCCCGGGTTCGCCTGCCCCGGGCCACGTCTCTGTCCACACATACAGCGCCGCTTTCTTCCGGTCATCACGAAGTCTCGACCAGTCGACATCACAATGAGTGCCGGCCAGCTTTGTGACATCGCGCTTCGCACGTTGCATGACGAAAGGTATACACAGCCCCTCCCCGATCAGTGCGGGAATCGGAATGGGATTTCCTCGCATGACCGACTTTGCTCTTGTGCGGCCATCGTGGACCGTCACGCGAATGCCCTGATAGAGGGCATCGAGCCTTGCGACCATTGCGTCGATACTGAATCGAGCATCCACCGCCGCGCGCGCGCGCTGTCCCAGCTCGATGCGAAACGGAGGGGCCTCCAGCAACTGCCGGATTCTCTGGACCATCTGCCGGGTATCGCCCGGTGCCGTCACAAAACCGTTCACTCCGTCTTTGACGACCTCGCGCACGCCTCCAACGTCATTCACTACTGCAGGTATCCCCGAAGCCATCGCCTCGAGAAGAGCGCCGGGCATTCCTTCCCACCGTGAAGTGAGAACGAAGACATCCGCAGCCTGCAGTAAGCGCAGAACATCACACCGCCATCCCAGCAGGTGCACGTTCGATTCGAGACCATACTCGGCCACTTTCGATTCAATGTCGGACCGCAAAAGGCCGTCGCCGATCATCAGACAACGCACATCCGGAATCTGCTCCGAAAGCGTCTTGCATACTTCCACAAAATCGAGAGGCGCCTTTTGTGGCTTGAAGCATGCCACTGTAAGAATCGCCGGCGCATCCGGCGATATCCCGAGCGCCGCCCTTGTCTCGGCCCGCGCACCGGTTGCGTCGGCAACCGCCTTAAGATCGATCGCGTGATGAATCACCTCGTAATCACCGGCCGGCCGGATCCCGAACCCGATACCCGCCTTCCTTGTCGCCTCGGAAACAGCCACAAGCCTGTGTGTGAAGCGGGCCGTCCTTCGTTCCGCCGTTACCATCCACCTTCTCAGCAGCGGTGACGATACCGCATCGAAACCCCAGCCGTGTACCGTGTGCACAATCCGCGGAACTCCGGCCAGCCGTGCCGCCCAGCGACCGAGCAGCCCGGCTTTCGAGGAATGGGTATGGACCAGGGCCGGTCGCTCTCTACGGAACAGTCGCCACATCCACACCAGCGCGGCAAGATCATGCAGTGGCCGGATCGGGCGAACAAGCGCCGGGACGATGTGAAGCGCCACTCCCTGCATGGCCCGTGCTGTCTCGATCAGCATCCCGCGGCTGTTTGTTACCAGTGCGACTTCGTAACGATCATGCGGCAGTCTTTGCGCTATTTCGAGAACATGCTTCTGTGCGCCGCCCAGTTCCAGTTCGGTTATGACAAGTATGACCTTCACTGCCCGGCTCCCGCCAGGCTATGTGCGAGCGACTCAGCCTGCATGATGCAGTCGTGTATCGACATATGTTGCCAGCTTCCGAATCTGCCGATCGACGAGATGTCGTGGCCGGTGAGGAAGTCAGTGATCCTCGCCACATTGGCGTTGCGGTCGCGGTGCGGTACACAGTACGCAGTTGCAATGTTGAAATGATGTTCAACAACCGGTTCATCACCAGGCGCCATTACACCGTTGCGGACCAGGTCGCGCAGCGCACTGTCTCTGGCCGCATCCAGGGAAAGTGGATTGTCCGGTGCATAGGAGATCTCGACCGAGACTGTTGAATGATCGGGAGGTGCAACGCTCGGTGAGAAGTTGCCCGGGAACACGGCACGATGGAAGATGGTGTCTTTTTCGGGGAAGTATACCCAGTGCATATCGGAGACGTTCGGGCGCGAGATCCCGAAGTTGAGGCTGTAAAGGCTGACATGTTTCAGGGCTGTTGCCGCATCCCTGATCCCCAGAGGCGCATCGTCGAGCAGGCTTACCAGCGCTGGAAGCGGCAGTGTGCTGACCAGGTGTTCGTAGTCGGCCGATGTTCCGCTCGAAAACTTTACACGACGGGCCTTGAGCAGAATCTCTACAGCTTCGCAGCCCAGCTGCACGATCGGGGCCTCTGCGTGAAGCGCATCCGCCACTGCCCCGATCCCGCCGTTACGTGGATAATAGAACTCCGTATTATATCCAAACCCGGTTGTGCTCTTTCCGACAGAACCGCGGGCCACTTCTTCGAGGGACGGGACGGGAATGAAGCGCTGGGCCCAGTCGGTTCCGAGCTCTGCCAGTGGACAGGCCCAGAACTTCTCGTTGTACGGCACAAAGAAATGCTTCGCGAAGCCTTTCCCGAATGTACTGAGTATCCAGTCATGAAAGTTGGCGGACGATTCGCCGTGGCCCGTGCCCGCTTCTTCCATCCCTGATACGCATTCCTGCACAACATCTTCCGGCAGTCCGTACGTGTGTACCTGAAAGGGATACTCCGTGTAGCAGCCGCTCGACCGCACCCATGCCCGGCGCCGGTGCTGCACAAGATCGAGATCTGGCATCGCGGTCGCCCACCTGTGCGGGGAACCACCGGGGAGGTGCAGAACGTGGCCGGCCCGATCAAATGTGAAACCTGATAGCGAGTCGCTCTTGCACAGTCCACCCGGCCGCTCTTCCTTCTCGAAAAGAGCGCAGGCGGACCCGAGGTGTCGGGCAACAGTCAGTCCTGTAACCCCGGCTCCGAGTATTACTGTGTTCCTGTCCATTTACGAAACAGCCCTGGATTATTTCGTCGGCACACTCCCGACGACGTATGCCGCGACAACCGCCAGTGCGAGGATGACACAAAGGATGATAGATGCCGGAACAGTCCCAACGAGGGTCATCGTAATTGCCGCCACCCCGGCAACAGCGCCGACGGCACACAATGAGAGGACGGTATCCTTGTGGGACAACCCGGCGGCCCTGAGCCGCAATGCAAGGTGGTCCTTGCTTGCCCGGAACACCGGAATTCCGCGCATAAGGCGAAACAAGACCACGAGACAGATCTCGAACAGGGGCACAGCGAGTATCAGTAATGGGGCCAGCGTCCCGACATTGTTGTAGGCCGTATACTTCGCCTCCAGCGCCAGTACCGCGAGTATCAATCCCAGCAGGTAACTCCCGGCATCGCCCATGAATATACGGGCCGGTGCCCTGTTGTATCGAAGGAACCCAACGGCTGCGCCAGCCACCGAAGCCCCCACGCATACTACGAACGGCTGGTCTCCCAGCAACCCAAGCCCGACAAAGGCTATTGCCGCTACAGCAGCGATGCCTGCCGCGAGGCCATCAAGGATATCCAGCATATTCATGGCGTTCGTCACGCCCACTATCCACAAGAGGGTCACGGGAACAGACAGCCAGAACGGCAACACCTCTATTCTGAAACCTGCCATGATGAGAACGGCAGCAAAGCATACCTGGACACCAAGTCGGCCGGCCACAGGATGTGGTCTTATATCGTCAGCCAGTCCCAGCATGCACAGCGCGCATCCGGCGCCTGCGAGGATCCAGCCCTTCATGCCGCAGCCGGACAGGATACAGACGGGAACCGCAACGAGCAGTATTGCAGCAGCAAGCGCGATGCCGCCGAAGTACGGAGTGGGCAACGAATGTGTCTTGACCGGCGGCACCGGCACATCAATACAACCACACCGGACAGCCAGTCGCGCGACCAGAGGTGTGAGCAGCAGTGCGAGAAAACAGGATCCGATAAATGAGAGGGCGACATATAAGAGTATGCTCATGATTTCTTCAGCTTTCGGTCGATCAGTTCCCGGTAAAGCAGCTCTGTGTCGGCGAGCATCCGATCGAGCGTATACTTCCGTATCACGCGCTCACGTCCGCGGTCGGCCATTTCTCCTGCCTCTTCCCGCGATTCGACCAGCGTGGTTATAGCCGCAGCCATTCCTGCCAGGTCCCCATCGGGAACCAGCAAGCCGTGGGTTTCGTGCGCCATCGCCTCGGACACCCCGCCCACGTTCATCGCTGCCACCGGACACCGCAGGAGCATTGCCTCCAGGAGTACGCGCGGGAAACTTTCTTCCCTCGACAACAGGCAGAACACATCCATTGCCGACAACAGGTCCGGAATATCCCGGCGCCATCCCAGGATACGAACATGGTCACGCAGCCCGGCAGCCTGGATCTCGCGTTCAAGATCATCGCGCAGCGGCCCATCTCCCGCAACAATAACCACGATATTCGGAATGCGCGCCATGATCAGCTTCATCAGCGGTACCAGCCTGTCCATGCCCTTCTCGCGGTGGAGCCGTGCGATGCAGCCGAGCACTGTGACGTTATCCGCCACGCCAAGCTCCTTCCTTACCTCCTCACGCGTTCGTTTGCTTACGAACGTGGAGGGATCGACCGCACAGCTGCGGAGAACCCGGATCTTATCTTCCGCGATGCGTTCGCGCGTCAGCAATTTCGTCTTTGCGGCTTCGGAATCGGGCAGGATGCAGTCGGCAAACCGGGCGGTGCTCCTGTCGACCAGCGAATGATGCGGCTTCCGCCACAGGTCTATGCCGTGCTGCGAACTGATGATGACCGGGGTTCTGCACAGTGCGCCCGCGATGCGGCCCAGGATGTTCGCCCTGTAAAGGTGAGTGTGCAAGACATGGATCTGGTTCCGTCGCAGGAATCGACAGAGATCCAGCAGCCCGCTGAACTTCTGCACGGGCACACCGTCGGCCCGGACATCGTCCAGCACATCACCCGGTTCCTTGATGTAACCTGCGTAGACATTGTAGCGAGACTTCTGCGAATGGCAGAGGGCTGCCACAAGAGTTTCTGTGCCGCCGATTTTCAGGCTTGTTATGAGGTGGAGTATGTTGGGCGTCATTAGTGCCTTAATCTGACGCCTCTGCGAAGAAAAACAAGAAAATCTGATGCCGAGGTTTGTGTTGCATTCTGTACGAGAGGTCGGAGGTCAGCGGGCGCGTAGCAATGCCATTTGGACAGGCCATAGGCGTAATTCGGCTGGAGTGGAGATCGGCCGAATGCTCGGAAGTATGATCAAGTCGCCGGAGAAGTTTCTGACCTCCGACCTCTGACTTCTGACCTCTTGGGTTGCGGGCGTAGCCCGC
>SPBP01000186.1 GCA_004525935.1 Lentisphaerales bacterium
ATCCCACCCTTCGTCGGATACGCTTAATCGACCTGCTTAGTCGATGTGAGGGCCGAGGCGAAGCCGACGGCCATTGACATGATCGGGGGAATGTGCGAACCAGACGACTGGAGATTACCGTCGGTAACCCGCCGGAAGCTCGGGCGCGTCGTTGGATATTTGACTCATCTACTCAAAGAAACGTAGCTTAAGGAGCTAACGAAACTTGCCGTCAGGCTACTGCATTTCGGGGTCCATTAAGTCAGGCAATAATGGAGAAAGCCTGACACAGGATGACAGGAATCCCGTTCTTGGGGGTCACGAGAACCTACACGGTACGAAGGTTGAAAGACAAGCCACCCGCGGAAACCGTCATGTCTGCCCAATCTTCCGGACGTCGCCGCTCCAGAAGAGTCGCTCATTCCCGGCTGCGTCGACAAGCCGAAGCCTGCCGGCTTCGTCTACGCCCGCGTACCGACCGCATACCCCACCGCCCTCTGTCGGGCTCACTTCTATCGCAGCGCCCGACAGCCAGTCATGTTCAGACCAGCTGGTGAAGAGTTTACCGGCGCCCACTGTGAAGAGTTCCGTCAACGCTGATGCAAGCTCTGAGATGAGAAGTGAACGGACTGATCCGGTATCCACCTTCTTCCCCGTTTCAACAAGGATCGATGTGGCGATTCCTCTCAATCCGGCTTCCAGAAACTCCGGCTCGGCAGTGTTGACATTCACCCCTACGCCCAGGATCACCGAACCGCTGGCGGGATCCTTCTCCGCGAGTAGTCCTGCAATCTTCCTGTCGCGTACAATTACGTCATTCGGCCATTTCAGCTCTGCTCGAATCGAGAACCCGGCGAGGGTTGTATGCACCGCTGCGGCGCCTGCCTGCGCAACGTTGGACAAGACATGTTCGGCGCGGATTCCCGGCCTGAGCACAAGCGAGAGGGCGATGCTCCCGCCGGGAGAAAACCACGTTCGATCAAACCGACCTCGTCCCCGCGATTGGCTTGCAGCGCAAACAACGTCGCCGTTGCCACAGGACCCCGCATTGGCAAGAGCCCAGTTGTTCGTCGAGGGCAGTTCATGGAACAACAGGAGTCGCCCTCCCCACAGACCATCCCCGCCAAGAACCCGATCCGGATTTGCGGCTTCATCCATATCTGTACCTGCCTTGACTCCTCGCGTGGCCGGGTTAGACTGGTCGCGTGAAATTGCGATCCCTAACATTACTGCTTGTTGCGCTGCTTCCTTTCCCCGGCCTGGCTCTTGGTCCGCACGAGGTCGTTGTGCTTGCCAACAGAAAGTCCCTTCAATCGGTCCGGGTAGCAACCGAGTTTGCCGAACTCCGGCGCATACCTCAAGTCAACATCATTAATCTCGACATTCCGGTCCTCTTGACGCGTGACCGAACGGATATTTCTCCGGACGAGTTTACCCGCTATATCTGGGTTCCAGCCACAAACGCGATCGATCAGCACGGAATCTCGGATCATATTCTGGCCTGGGTCTACTCCGTGGATTTCCCGACCCGCATAAGATGGGCCCCCTCTCTCTCGATCCAGGGCATCACCTTTCTTCGCAACCGCTTACCCGAATCAAGAGATCAGGTGGAACGCGGCCTATATTCCTCACCACTCTTCGCTGGACCTGACGGATCCGACTCCCGTGCATTCCCGGCACAGTCGTTCGATGTAATGAAAGCGTGGCTGACCGAGGACATGCCGATCCCGAGTATGATGCTCGGGATAACCGGCAAATACGGAAACAGCCTGAACACAATCCTCGGCTGCCTGAAGCGGGGAATGGAATCCGACTGCACAACGCCACCAGGCAAGATCTATCTCATTACCGGAACCGACATCCGTGCTCAGGCAAGAGAATGGCAGTTCCCGTCGGTTCAACGCGAACTCGCCGCAGCCCGGGTGACGGCAGTAATAACCAACGTACCCCCGGCCCGAGATCCGGCCATACTTGGCATAATGATGGGTCTGCCGAATGTAAAGCCCCAACACTATGGTCAATACACGTCCGGCAGTTTCGCTGATCATCTCACCAGTGCAGCCGGCGTCTTCGACGCCGCGCACCAGACGAAACTGACTGCCTGGATCGAAGCTGGCGCTACGGTGTCTGCCGGTACCGTTACTGAGCCGTTCGCAATCTGGTCGAAGTTTCCGTCAGCCCGTGTCTACGCCCACCAGGTTGCCGGCTGTACACTTATCGAGAGCCTGTACCAGTCAATAAAGTGCCCACTCCAGATCCTGCTTGTCGGTGAGCCGTTTGCGGCCCCCTGGTCGCCCTGCGGTGCCGATAAGTTGATGGTCCGGGCGCCGGAAGAAGGGAAGCCGTTGTCCGGCAAGATAACTGCCGAAGTTGAAGTGGAATCCGGAACGGTTGCGGCATACACGCAGTTCATGTTCCTGCTGGACGGCAAGATGCTCGGGAAAACAGACGGCACGGGCCGGTTTGAATTCGACACAACACTGGTAAAGAATGGCCCGCACGCATTCCGGGTGGTGGCATATAGAACAGGCGCCGTACGCAGCCAGATATTTGTCGATATCCCAATCGATATCCGCAACCGTCCGTAGCAGCGGAATCGGGCCGGCAGCCATCAATCCCCTTGCCTGCCGGCTCCCTCCCTTGTATGCTGTGCATTCTTCAAGTCTGGAGCCTGATGCCATGAGAATATTCGTACCTGGTCGGATATGCCTTTTCGGGGAACATTCCGATTGGGCCGGCGGTTACCGCAGAACGAATGCGGAGCTGGAACGAGGCTATACGATCATTACCGGCACGAACCAGGGGCTATACGCCGACATTAAGCCTCACCCGACCAAACTGATATTCCGATCCACGAAGCAGGACGGCGCCCCCTCCGGCACATTCGAAGCCCCCATGAATACCGATGTGCTGCTGGCCGAGGCGGAAAAGGGCGGCTACTTCAGCTACATGGCCGGCGTCGCCTACCAGGTCATGACTCACTACCGCGTGCGAGGCCTGGAAATAGACAATTACATGACGGACCTCCCGATCAAGAAAGGCCTGTCGTCAAGCGCCGCAGTCTCCGTACTCGTCGCCCGGGCATTCAACAGGATTTACGATCTCAAGATGACTATCCGCGGCGAGATGGAATACGCATACATGGGCGAAATCACCACCCCGTCCCGCTGCGGACGAATGGACCAGGGGTGCGCCTACGGGAATCGCCCAATTCTGATGACCTTTGACGGAGAACGGATCGACATAGATGAGATCAATGTGCCGAAAGACATGTTCTTCGTCATAGTCGATCTTAATGCCGCGAAGGACACAAAACAGATTCTCACACAGCTCAACCGCTCTTACCCGTTCGCCGACGATGAGATCCAGCGCAACGTCCAGGACTACCTCGGCCGGATTAACAAAAGCATCGCGATGGACGCGCTGAAGGCTCTCTCGGCAGGGGACGCCGAAGAAGTGGGTCGGATCATGACGCGGGCCCAGGCGGAGTTCGACAGCCATCTGACCCCCGCCTGCCCGGGCGAGTTCACAGCCCCGGTTCTCCACAAGCTACTGAACTATGCGCCCGTCCATCCGTATGTGCTCGGCGGTAAGGGCGTCGGCTCGCAAGGCGACGGCACGGCTCAGTTCATAGTCAGGAACGAGGCCGACCAGCAACGAGTTATTGAAATACTTGAGCACGATCTCGGGATGCACGGTCTCAAACTGATCATTCGTTCCGCGCGCGGCATACGCAAGGCAGTCATCCCTGCCGCCGGAGTCGGCACCAGGATGTTCCCCGCCACCAAGGCGATAAAGAAGGAACTGTTCCCGGTCATCGATAACAAGGGCCGAATAAAGCCGGTGATCATGTCAATTGTTGAGGAAGCTGTCAGCGGCGGGGTCGAGCACGTATACCTGGTGGTTCAACAAAGGGACCGTGAACTGTTCGAAGACTTCTTCGGCGCACCGCCGCCAATCGAACACTTCAATAAACTGTCCAAAGAGAACAAGGAATACTCCGAGTACCTCATGGAACTCGGGCGCAAGGTGACAATTGTATCCCAGGACGTACAGGACGGTTTCGGGCACGCCGTATTCTGCGCACGGGAGAGCATCGGAGACGAACCATTCCTTCTGCTCCTGGGCGATCACCTCTACGCATCTAACACCGCTGTATCCTGCGCCCGGCAGTTGATCGATGTCTATAACAGGGTAGGCCGCAGCGTCGTTGGCCTCAAGGCCACAGCCGGAGCCGATATTCACCAGTTCGGCTGTGCAACCGGACAGTGGGACGAACCCGGGTCGGTTCTGTCAATTTCCGAGTTCTACGAGAAGCCGGACTTGGAATACGCGAGGAAACACCTGCACGTCGACGGAATGCCGGAAGACGTATTCCTGTCGGTCTTTGGACAATACGTCCTTAAACCATCGCTTTTTGAGTACCTCCACGAGCATATTTCGCATAATATACGTGAGCAGGGCGAGTTCCAACTCACGTCCTGCCTGGACCGGCTCAGGCAGGAAGACGGTTTTGCCGGCTATGTTGTGGACGGCAAACGCTTCGATATCGGGTTGCCGGAGTCGTATCGTCAGACTATTGTTGATTTTCGGGACGCTTGACAGGCGTTCTGCTGAAACTGAGAGAGAAACCAGCATGCAACTTCGCTACAGGAATGCAGAGGGGACCGAGGTCATTGTTCAACTTGGGGACGAACCCATGGTGATCGGTCGATCAGCCGAGGCAAACATTACGCTGCTGGATGAAAAGGCATCCAGGCGTCACTGCGAGGTTCGGTTGTGGGCCGGCGATTACGTGCTCAAGGATCTGGGTGCGCAGAACGGAACCCTCTTGAACGGCGCTGAGGCGAAGGTTGCCGTGCTCAGTCCGAACGACCAGATCAAGGTCGGATCCATCACTATCTTCTTTGAAGAAAAGGCGCCTGTCGGCAACACAACTGCGATGCGAGAAATCGAGCAGGAAATGGAAGTCGGCAAAGGCTACCGGACAATCCTCAGGCAAATCGTGAGCGACTCAAATCCACCCAGGAAGACTGAAGGCAAGTAATTCCGTCCGGGCCTGCTCCCCGTGTGTGAGCGTGTGGGTGCGTGAGTAACTGACCCAATATCCCAAAGACGCAGGGAAAACAATTCCCTCCAGTCCTGGTTTCGAGGACGAGGACCGTTCGCTCCGCTCACTGAGGACGAGGACGATTGAGACCTGCAGGAACATTCGATTTGAATATTGGATATTCCTTGCCCCGCTGTGGCGGGATGAATTGGATACCCGCATGCGCTTTGCGGGATCAGTTGCTCACACACCCACACACTCACACACTCCCGCAC
>SPBP01000137.1 GCA_004525935.1 Lentisphaerales bacterium
GTGCAGGTAGCCGAATTATTGTCGATCTGCTGTGGGGCGCCGGTGTTGCCCCAGACGATGGTGTTTTCGAGGAGAAGGTCACTGCTAATATCGTTACAGATGCCAGGGCCGTTCGCCGTACACTCATTGTAAGCGATAGTAGAGTTCCGGATGGTCGCTTGTCCCTGTTGGATCCGGACACCGCCGCCCGTGGCCGGTGCCATGTTGCCTACGATAACGCAGTTGATGATCTGCGGGTGGCCTTGATAGACATCAATCGCGCCGCCCCAGTCATGAGCCGTGTTGCCGGCAAACACACAGTTACTGATAACGGCCGTCGTGATGTGATTGTAAATGCCGCCGCCCTGACCGCTGGACATCCCATCTGCCCAGTTGTTAAGAAACGCGCACTCGATAAACTGAGGTGTGCCATACTCGTTGGCTACAGCGCCACCCTCGATGCCGCGATTGAGTGTGAATATGCAGTTCTGGACTTTGGGTGAGCTGTTCACGTTGAACATGCCGCCGCCACGCTGGTTGAATCCGACGTTATCAGCGTTACCGTGTGCGATAGTGAAGCCATCAAGAACCGCATTATTGGTGCCCCTGACCACCTGATACGAGTTCTCGACGTTGTTTGAGAAACCCGCATCATCACCGTTCAGGTCGCCGCTCAGTATCGTCCGGTTTGCAGACCAGTTGCGTTGCCCGAGGCTGGATTCGCCGCCTGCAAAGCCGCCATAGAGTCCGACCCATTCCTTCAGCTCGAAGGATGCGGCGCGATTTGTGCCGTTGGTGGGAACATATGTGCCCGCCGACACCCAGATCTGGTCATTGCTAACGGCTGCAGACAGGCCATCCTGGAGGTTGGTGAAAGCGTTGGCCCAGGTCGTGCCGTTGTCCGCTCCGGTCGTCGCAGTCCAATCAATGTAGATAACTGTAGGCCCACCCCCTGCCGTTACAAAGTTTGTACTGCTCGGCGCCCATGCGTCGCCGTTGATGTTGGTAGCGTAGTACCTGTACCAGTACATTGTGGATGGTGTCAGGCCGAGGACGTTCGTGTAAAGGGCGCCGACCTCCTGCAATCCAAATGGCTCGACACCGCCCCAGCCAAGCTTTGTAGCACCAAGGTCATTTGTGCCCCAGTATACGAAAACTTCAGTGGGGGCAGTTCCTGTGGAGACCAGATTTCCCTGGAGGTCAGCACTCGATGATGCGATGCCCGAAGGGGTGGCGTTCTGGATGACTGGAATCTGCGCGGCCGCTGAAACAGACAAGAGACATGCAATAAACTGTAGCACAACTCGAGGTGCACGACGGTTGTGGAACCAGGTCGTTCTGACAGCGGGGGCTAGGATGGCATGAATCATGGCATAAGCACTAGTAACAGACTGCTATATAAGACGTTTAAATTAGCAGGAAACGGGGCCAAAAGTCAAGCTGAAAGAGCCCTATCCGGCCTCGCCGAGCAGGGCAGGCTTCAGATGTCAGTGTTCAGGTTTTCCGCCGGAGGCGGATCCGCGATGGCGGACAGGGGTCAGGAATGGGTGATGAGGGCAGTGGGCTCCCGGGTGATGCGGAACCAGCTTGATTCGGGAGTGTTTCTATGCCGAGAGCTGTTCAGTAATGAGCCTCTTGAGACGGGACAGGCCATCAAGCTGGGCAAGGGCCCTGGCCATCATGTGCAGGGCAGGGGGTATATATGCAGCAAACCGTTCAGTGCCTTGACCTTGCGCAAGCCGCCCGAATGCCCCGAGTGCCTGCGCAAGCCGCTCAACCGCCGCATACCAGAAGTAGGCCTCTACTGTGCGAGATCGTGGCGAAACGCGAACGCAGTATTGAATCAGCCGTTCCTGACCAGCGACGGGCAGCATGACATAAGGATCGCACAATAAGGACGCGAGATCGTAGGCAGCGGGTCCGAGGCGCATGCCCTGGAAATCTATGAAGAAGGGGTGGCCCCGACGCAGCATGATATTGCTCGACTGCAGATCGCGATGAATAAGCACTTTCGGTGCACTTGCAAGAACGTCGGAAGCGCTTCTGAGATCAGATATGGCGCCGGCAATACAGGAGGGAGACAGGCGGCACATGCCTTTCAGGAAATGAGAGGCAAACAGGTTCTGTTCCCAGCGATACAGAGCTTTCGAAAAGGGTGGCTCGAGCTGCACGTTGTTCCGACTGAGCTGAGCCGGAGTCGTGCGATGCATGATGAGTGCGGCATCAATAACCCGCTGGTAGATACGTTCAGTAGAACGCGATGACAGCCCTGGAAGCTCATCCAACAGTGACCGTGTTCCGAGGTCCTCAACGACAGTGAACCGCTTTTCGGTATTATCGAGTATGACGGCGGGCACGGGAACACTCCCCCGGGTAAGAAACCGGGCATGTGCCGAGTATCTGGCGTTCTCAGTATGTTCTCTGCCGTATCTGATGACAATGACGCTCTTCTTCCCATAGGCGAGGCGAGTGAACGACCGATCCGAGCCTCTTGCCTGCATGGGCATTGCGATTGTCGATACTGCAGGCCACCGAAGCAGATCAAGTGCCTCGCTGATCCCCGGTCCACAAGCGGCCAAGTTGCAGGCCACTGCAACCCGTGCGACAGGTCGATTGACCTTCGTGGCGCGTCCGATAAGCGCATTCTCAATAAGTGCTTTTGGTCCCACCTGCGCATCGTCCCATACAACCGAATCGCACAGTCGTGCACCTGGCCGGATAGTGGCACCTGGTGCGATGGCCGCAAAACCATCAATATGAACTCCATCCCTGCGGAGGGTGCGCTGCCGTCTCAGGAATTCCGGATCAAGGAGCTGTTTGCCCGGTGCACCTTTGACGTACTGGTTCAGAACGGAGCGGTGGGTGGCGACATACGATTCAGGCGTACCAAGATCGGCCCAGAAAGAGTTTCGAACAACAACCCCTCGAACCTGTTCGCCGGCGCGCATGGCTGCCTCATAGGCGGATATTATCGATGTTGGGCCGCGGGCAGGCAGGTAGCTGAAGATGCGTGAGGAGGCCAGGTGAACCCCGCAAAACGTGTATGTGCCGCAGGCGCCGGGTCGGTCTGCCCTGAACGAAGAAACGCGGCCATCGGACGCTTCGACCGTCCTGGGACCGGATGCTGGAGTAAGCCAGAGAGCTGCCAGCGCTGTATTCTTCTGAAAATCACGGAGTATGGGTTGCAGGGACAACACTGCCGCGATATCAGTGTTCAGAACCCAGAATGATCGGCAACTGGGTGCTTGAAAGAACCAGTCTGCAAACCGCAATGCACCGCCGGTTCCCATGATCTCCGGTTCGAAAGAGAAGCTGATTCGAACTCGCCCCGGTTTCCTCGCTGCGATGTATTCAACAATGGGGGTCGGATTATGGTGCAGGTTGATGAGCACATCCCGCACGCCGGATGATTCGACAAGGTCCAGCATATGTCCGAGCAGGGGTTTGCCCCAGAGTGGCATCATGGGCTTCGGTAGATCCGAGCTGATCGGGCCCATGCGTGAGCCGAGGCCGGCTGCCAGTAATAGAGCCTTGCGGGGACGAAGGTCCTGTGTGGCCATCAGTCGTCGACCTTCCACAGCCCGTCTTCTTCAACAAATCTCATGTGCCGTGTTTTCTCCCCTGCCTTGAGGGAAAGGATGGCATACGTTTCATGGCTTTCGGTATTGAGAATCGTCGCATTGATGTCGTCGGCGAAAGCATTCGGAGGTGCCGCGCGGATGGCTCTAGCAAACAAGTTGCTGGGCGACAGTGTTCTGATCTCAGACGGAGTACAGTCCAGTTTCTCACACATAGCGACGCGGTCGTCGGGTGTGCATTGATCAATTTGCGTGGACATCTCGGCGAAGTGCTCACGTCTCTTCTCGCGTGCAGCCGCGGAGAAAATGTTCCAGAGCGCATGGCCATCCTGCATTCGCACCGCGTTCTGATATGCAGTGAAGGTGGCTTCGGGTGTGTTGCCAGGGGTAAGAACAATTGGCTCCTTGGAAACGACTTCAGGTTCCGGTGCAGCTTGTCGTCCGCACCCGGCCGCCAAACCCGATATGGCGATCGCGACAAAGATCGCGACGTGGCGCTGTGTACATAGCATTGTTTCGTCTCCTCGTTACGTGAAACTCACTTTTTGGGATAGAGTAGTGCCTTACTGCGATCCTTCCGAAACAGCGCCAGGTCACGTTGCCAGCTCGCTGCTATTGTGGCAGGTTTCGTGCCATCAAGCAATGCGCGCCTGACCTCGCCTGTGCCGCACAGCATGTCAAAGAAATCGGGTCGCGTCTGCTTTGGAGCCCATAGGCACGAGATCCCGTAGAGCGACTGCAGTGTGTAGATGATAGAGACGGCTGTCCGGGCGGGCTTGAATCGGTCGGCGTCCACGACGGTGATCCTGACCCCGTGAACAGGGGTGGGGTGTTTTGCGCTGGATCGCACGAGGTATCGATGCGCGTGGAATGTGACGCCGGGCAAATTGATCTTCGACAGCGCACGGGCAATACGCGCGCCGTCCATCGCGCTGCTCCCGAATACCTGGAATGGAAGGTTGGTGCGGCGTCCGTGATCGACCGATTCGATCGCCTCAAAGAGCACGGTTGCGGGGTAGCACTTCGCCGACTCGAGAGAGACGATAGCGGGCGATGGGGGAATCCACGGCGACAAAACAGCAGCACTCCCAGAGTGTCGAATATAACCCGTCATTGCAGAGACGCGAAGCTCAAGCGAAAGGCCAACTGTGCGCTTGAGCCAGAGCGCCGTTTCACCGGGAGTCATCCCATATGCAAGAGGCAGCCCTTCTGTGGAAACAAAAGAGACATAAGGATCAAGCGCAACGGGGCCGTCAACAGTATTGGGCATCGGGACAGGTCGGTCGGCCACGATGACCTCCTTGTGAAGGTCAGATGCGACCTCGAGCACATTACGCAGTGTGGCAACGTATGTGTATGCGCGTACGGCGATGTCGGATAGATCGATCACAAGTGCATCTACGTTCTTGAGCATGGAACGTGTCGGTTTGCGGGTCTTGCCGTAAAGCGAATGAATCGGTATGCGCAAATCAGGATGCATGCGCGTTGCACACGATTCACCGGCACCGGCTGTGCCAAAGAAGCCATGTTCGGGGCCAAACAGGGCAACGAGTCTTACGGCGGGATCAAGATGAAGCCGCTCCGCGGTGGTGCAACCATCTGAATCGACGGCAGCAAGGTGGCTTACGAGTCCGACGCGCTTATCCTTGAGCCACTGCCGATGCTTGCCCAGCAGGTTATCAATACCGAGTGCGAATGATCGTTTCATATTTCGATAACCCGCCATCATGTGTAATCGCGCGGATTATACTGCTCAAAGTCATGATTGTGAAGTAAAGAAGTCGGGCAGGGCATCAGAGGGTAGCGATGGGCCATTCTCAGTCATTGTCAGCGCTAATGTTTACCTGTAGAGTATTTTCAGGAGATGATTTCGTGAAGATTGTACACATTGTGGCGGGCGCAGGCAGCACCTTCTAGTGTCAGAACTGCCTGCGTGATTCTGCGTCCATCCGACACCTGCGAAAGCTGGGACACGATGTGGTTGCCGTGCCAATGTATTTGCCGTTTTCTATCGACAATCCGGGCTCGGACTCGGATGCACCAATGTTCTGTGGTGCGGTGAAGTACTATCTGGGCTTGCGGTTCCCCTCACTACGGCTGCCGCGTTGGGTGAAGAGGTTGCTCGACTCGAGGACGATACTGAAGTGGGCTGCCCGGCAGGAGGGATCTACAAGTGCCCATGACCTGGAGGAGATGACAATTTCAATGCTGCGAGGGCACAGCAAGGTTGAGGATGAGGAGTTAAACCGCCTCATGTTGTGGCTGGCGGAGACGGGAAAGCCGGAGATCATTCACCTTTCTAACTGCCTGCTTATCGGTCTTGCCGAAAGGTTCAAGCAGGAGCTTGGTGTAAAGATAGTCTGCAGTCTCCAGGATGAAGATGGCTGGATCAATGCGATGGGCAAGAAGGCGGCCGATACCGTGTGGGACCTGATGAGAAAGGGCGCTCGCTCAGTTGATGCTTTCACCCCGGTAAGCGGCTATTACGGCGATGTTATGAAGAAGAAGTTGGAGATACCGGCAGACAAAATACACGTAGTGAGAGTTGGCATTGATCTCGAAGGCTATGTGCAATCAGATCTCCGGCTCGATCCTCCGGTGATCGGGTATCTCTCAAGGATGTGCGAGTCACTCGGGCTTGGCCTACTGGTAGATGCATTCATGATAATCAGAAAGAATGGCCGTCTCGGAGAGGTGAAGATGAAGGTTGCCGGCGGCATGACCGCGGCTGACAGAAGATACGTGTCAAAACTCAGGCGCGTCCTCAGATCGAATGGTCTCGAGCAAGATGTGGAATTCATTTCCGAGTTCGACAGGGCTACGCGAACGCGA
>SPBP01000330.1 GCA_004525935.1 Lentisphaerales bacterium
GCGGCGACGAAACCCATTGTCAGATCCATATGTGCTGTTGCAGGATACACCTGTCCCGAAATCTGTACACCGTTGGAACTGCTTTCTGAGGAGACTGAAAATGTATAAAGATGACATCATTACTGAGGTGCGGCAGAATCGTGATGCATACGCACGGGAGCACCACTACAACCTCGATGAAATTGTTGCAGACTTGCGTAAGCGGGAGCAATCCCATCCTGGCCGGGTTGTTGCTCGACGCACCTCCCTGGCGCCTGCTTCCAAAACGCAGAAGTAGCCCTCATTTGAAAGAGCGCTTGCAAAACAATCCGGCCGGATATCAATATAGTCAGTTCTGCGAACATTGGCCGTGGCTTGCCACCCGTAGCCCGCGAGAGGCGAAGAACGAAGCCTGACGCGGGCGGGGGAAAAGAAGTACCTGACCCGAGACCATGTCAGTGTCGTAGTCGCTTCCCGAGAAGAACCGTGTCGCGCAATGCTTCCTCTCCTTTTGCCCTTATCCATTTCTTGTAGAAGTGGAGATCCTGTCCGATCTGCGCAATGGCAGCCAGGGCGCGCAGGTGAAAATTTCGCTCATCTTTTGTTCCTGCCAAGACAAACACGGCGTGAATGTCTGGCGCGTTTCCCCGGAATTCAATGCCCGGCTTACAGCGTGCCAGAAGAATATCGAAGGTCTTCTCTCCTTCTAGGACCAAGTGCGGGATGGCAAGTCCTGCCCCCATCACGGTGCTACTTTCTTTCTCCCTTTCTTCAAGCAGCCTGAAAAGGACGTCTGGCTCCATGTTCACACGGGGGGACATGGCAACAGCAACTTCGCCGAAGAACTCCTCCATTGTCAGTCGCCTGTCAATGTCCAACACAATGCATTTCTCAATCAAGTGGTCGAATCTATCCAGGGCGATATCATCTCGTTCCCGGATAATATCCTTAAGCTCCGTCTCCAGCAGATGATTCGTCAGGTGTTTGGATGTGAGTCTCTCCACCAAGTGAAGCAGCGCATACTCCCGCGTGGTACGAATTCTGCCGTAGAACCAGTAGACAAACAGTCCGCCTCCAATGAGAATGCAACCCGCCAAGAGCGCAGCAGCGCCGATGCCGAGAAGGAGCAGGATGCAGCCGGTAATTCCCAGTAGCTGGACCCATGGGTATAACGGGGAGTGAAACAGCGGTTGATAGTTCCGCAGGTGACTTTCCCGCATTACAATCACCGACAGACATGAAAACAGGAAAGTCAAGATAAGGACACTCGATGCCACCTTGACCAGAAGATCCAGTTCAAGAAAGAGCATCGCTATAATGAAACAACCGGTAATAAGTATGGTAACATGCGGAGTCTGAAACCGCTCATTGATCTCTCCGAAGAACACGGGGATGAGACGGTCTCTGGACAAGGCCATGGGGTAGCGCGACGCAGCCATGATCCCCGCATTTGCAGTGGAAACAAAGGCAAGGATTGCGGCAATACTCACAAGAAGAACACCTCCCCGCCCCAGAAAAGCCGTAGCGCCATCTGAAATGGGCGTCATCGAGTAGTCAAGTTCTGCCGCAACGAGCACGCCTGAAGTCACAAATACCACCAGGGTGTAGACGACACTCACAACAAGAAGCGAAAGAATCATTCCAAGCGGGACGGTACGCGCAGGGTCTCGGACTTCCTCAGCCATTGCCGCAGTCTTCAGAAGACCACCGTATGAAACAAAGACAAAACCTGCCGTAGAAAGTACTGCCGTTACACCCTTTGGTGCAAAAGGCTCAAAGTTCTGAATCTGAACGGCTGGAATACCGCGCACGATGTAGTAGACCAGAATCCCCAGGAGTCCCACCACCAAACCTCGCTGAATTGTTGCAGTGTCCTTGGTTCCGATGATGTTGATGCCGACAAACAGAGCGCATAGTGGAACCGCAATCAAACGAATGTCTACATCCACAAGGATCTTTGTAAAAGCCGCCATACCGACAAGGGCAAAAGCGCTCTTAAGCGAGAGAGAGAACCACGTAAGAATTCCACTTACAGTTCCAACCGCCGGCCCCATGCTTCGCATCACATAGAAATAGTCGCCGCCGGCCTTTGGCATTGCCGATACGAGTTCGGCCTGACTCAACATCCCGGTTAGAGCGAGGAGGCCTGCCAAGAAATAGGAGACAATCACTGCCGGGCCAGCTTTGGCATGCGCCAGCCCGGGAAGAATGAAGAGCCCTGAGCTGATCATTGCGCCACTGGCGATGCAGAATACATCGAGCAGATTCAATTCCTTTTTCAGGTTCATGAGATTTGTCGCTACCGTTCTACAGCGTAAGTATCATCGCCTCGTTCTCGTTAATAGTGCGTGCGCGCTGCCAATCCCTTGTTCATACCGCATAGCCTTTCTTCTGTGGTTGTCTCACAAGACCGATTCTCCCTTCTCGCCGGTCCGAATACTCACAACATGTGTAACGGGCGAAACGAATATCTTGCCGTCGCCGTGGCGGCCGGTACGCGCTGTCCGCTGAATGAGGTCCACGATTCCGACCGTCTCTTCATCGCGGCAGACGATCTCAAGCTTCGTCTTCGCCGCGAAACCCAATTCCACGTCGCTGTCCAGGTAGTGACCCTTGTCTGCGTCCGTGCCCGCTCGACCAAACCCTTCACACGTAATGATTGTGACGCCGTGGATATTCGCCATTCTCAGAGCGTCGGTCACCTTCTCCGTCATGAAGGCATGTATATATGCAGTTACCTGTCTCATTGCACAGCTCTCCTCGTTGGGGCTTCTGTTCCTTCTGCCGTCCCATTCTTACGCTCGACCAGCGTGTACAACACGGGCAATACAATGAGTGTCAGGAACATGGACGATACGAGTCCACCCAGAACGACCGCGGCCAATGGCCGCTGGATGTCCGAGCCGCTGCCGGTAGCATAGATCAGCGGGGTCAGGCCGAGCAGCGTGGTAAGCGCAGTCATGAGCAACGGTCGAAAACGCAGGTCGCAGGCTTTTCGCACGGCCTCCATCGGATTCAATCCTTCCCGCCGAAGCTGATTGAAGAATGTGACCAGCACAGTTCCGTTTTCCACGGCCGTACCGAACAGGGCAATGAATCCGATGGCCGCCGACACGCTCAGGTTGATCCTCATGAGGAAGATCGCAATGATGCCGCCCACCAGCGCGAAAGGCAGATTCACCAGGACAAGCAACGCGCTCCGAATCGAATCGAAGGCCGAGAAGAGCATCAAGAAAATCAGGAGAATGGAGATCGGCACAACAATTCCAAGCCGCGCCATCGCCCGCTGCTGGTTCTCGAACTGGCC
>SPBP01000288.1 GCA_004525935.1 Lentisphaerales bacterium
CCCATGCCAAGCCCGTAGATCCTGTTATCGGTCAGCGTTCCGATATCGTCCGAAGGACTGTCGCCGTTCTTGACGTACAGCGTATCGACCTGGAACAACTCGTTTACCCTGACATTCGGATTGATCGGTGCATAGAAGTACGAATCGCCCGGCCCCGGAACCAGTTGCGTACCCGTATCGGGATCAAAGGGCCAGTCGGTAGTGAACGTTACCGTCGTGCCGGATACGCTGTCGACTTCCATTACGACACCCCGGGCATCCCCGGAGAGAATGGTCAACTCGTACAGGTGCTCGTTCATCCTCGGGTCGAAGCCCGGCTGATCCGGACCCAGTATCTTGTCCACATGTTCCGCGGTCGGATCCGTGAGGATTGCCACGCCTCCAACTGTCCCGGCAGTGGTCACCGTGCCGTCACTCAACAGCCAATTGGTTTCACCCGGCAGGCGGAACGGATCATTGAGGTACCGCTCTTCGCTGTACCGGATCCCGCCGTCAATGGTCAACGGCCCGCGTATGGCATTGACCCTCTCTTCAACGGGCGGGAAGACTTTCGCGTCACCGCCGTCTATCACGTCGTCATCCACCGCCCAGACGGTAACCGTCTGCGGCAGGTACCAGTTGGAAGTCGTGAACACGAGCTGCGGAGTAATGACGGCATCACCCGTGCTTGACGGATCAATCGACAGGATTGCCGAGAACACCGTGCCGCCGGTGGCCCGCACGGTAACAACGCGACCTATCACCTCCGCGGAGTACCCGGTGTCGGCATCAATCAGGGCGCCAAGGCCTCCCGCCACTGCCGCGAGGTCATCACGGAATGCAACGGTGTAATCGAAGGTCGAACCGTTAAGGGCCATCGTCCATACTTCGCCCTGCGCCGGGCTCCCCGTAAGTTCGACCCCGGCAAACCAACCATCGGCATCCGTGCCGGTCGCTGTTTCAGATCCGCCCTGCGTATCCGGGGTGATACTGAATTCGACTGCAAAAGAATCATCACTCTCCACCGTCAGGGTGGCGCCGTTCAACACGACGGTGAAGTCCACAAGAATTGCATCGCGAAGCCCCGTCACTACCGCGTCGAGATCGCCGGCCACGAGGACGCCGTGTTCGTAATCCACACCGTCGAGTGTAATCGTCCATGTCTCTCCAAAGGCCGGGACCCCGCTCAGGTCAATCACTGCGCGCGGCGTGGCAACCAATACCTGGACTGCAGCGTTCTCGCCGTAGTTGGCCGCCGCATCGAATGCAAGATCCGAGTTGTAGGTACGTGTGATCTGCGGGAGAACGTCTACTACAACATCGGCTGTCGGCTCAGATGCCAGCACGATCTGATAATCATCACTGACCGCCACATAGCCGGCATACTGTTCCTGCATGCCGTAGGTGACTTCAAACGCACTGTTGCGATCAGGCGCAGTATCCCAGTTCCTGTCCAGGGTATAGGTGGAACTCTCGGCATCGTACGCGGTGATTATACCGGTGTAGCCCAACGCCGCCGTTCCCTCGACAATCGTTATCCGCCGGCCCACAAGCTCAATGGCATTCTCATTCGTTTCGTGCCGCTGCAATGAGACGCACAGTTCATAGGACATGCCTGAGCCTACGCCCGCGTACCCGTCCGGGAAATACGGGTTCGTGATATCGTGTTCGATGAAGGAACCCACGTTCACGGTGTAGGCACCGGCCTCGGTGAAGGCGTACTCGATGAACGGGTCTGAGAGCCCGTTGCTGCCTTCATCATAACTCGCGGAATATATGTTTGTCGCGAGGACGGAGCTGTCCGGCCCTATCAGTTCGATGTAGTGAGTTCGCACGTACTGGTAATTCTCGTACGCGGGCTCGTAGTAAGTTACCTCGATCGGGTCAGTGTGGAACAAGTCCCACCATGCGTACTCGATCCGGGTCTTTTCCACCAGGTAAGCCCGGGTATCCCTGCCGGTCTTCGCGTACCCGTGATCTATGTCAATCACACCTGCAATTTCGCCGTTTCCTTCGGTAGCCTGCACCGTGAAACCGGTGAACCAGGTGCCCGTCGCAGTTGAGACGGAAATCGTGTTTGACGTTGCCGAGACGTCGTAGAGACTCGACGGAATGGCATCTGCCAGGCCGGCAGCAATACCGTTCACGTTGTCTTCGCTCTCCGCTTCATATTCGTAAGCCACACCGTTCAGAATGATTGTCCATATATCGCCGGCAGCCGGATCGCTGGCAGCATCGAGGGTGACGTCGGCGCTTGAATAGTGCGGCCGAAGATCCGGTGTTCCGCTTATCGTGTCGGCCCTGACTCTCTGCTGCCTGATCAGCGTTACGCTGGACGCGTTGCCATTACTCCGTGCCACTGTCAGCACTGCACCGGCAGAAGTCGCAGAGTAGGTTGCACCGTCAATGTCCGTGGCCAATTCGCTCGCAACGTGATCTAGTCCGGCAGCCGTGGCCTGGTGGCTGTACTGATCGCCGTCAATCTCAACCATCCAGCGATCCCCGGCCTCGGAGGTTCCTGTCAACTCAATGTCCTGGGACCAGTCGGCGGCAGGCCTGCCGCTGACCGACATCGTGCCCTCTACCGGCGCCGGTATGATCTCGGTCTCAACAGCCACGCCGTTTGCGTAGCTGATGGACAGCGTGTTGGTCCCATCGTCGTAAGACGGGGCGTAACCGGCACCTATCTGCGCTTCGAGCCCGCTGCCGATCGGGTCGAGCTGGGCATCCGCGGCCGTGTGCTCGGCAACACCGCTTACGCCGGTGTCCCTTGCCGTCAGTGTCACGCGCCACAGTTCGTCGGGGGTAACCGACTGATTCAGCTCGATGTCCGCGGCAGAATAATGACTAACCGTGCCACCGAGCGTCATGCTGCCGTCGATATCCGCGGCTGTAATCGTGACTGCAACCGTGAACGGAAGATCGTTGTCGTTGGTCAGCGTGAAGGTGCTTCCCGTGAGCCCGCTGGCGCTGTACTGGTCGGCAACCTGTGCTTCAAGCTTCGAAGCGACCTCGTCGGTGCCGTCTCCGTCCGCTGCCGTATCGTTGAAACTCCGGGCCGTTGCGTCATCATCAACGTCAAGGGACCAGTCCTGGTCCGGATATACCTTGCCGGTTACTGTTATGTCGGCGGCCCCATGGTAATAAGTTGTACTCCTTGTTTCGGCGGTAATCGACATCGTACCGCTCGCCCCGGCGGTCAGGACCATCGTGAATGGAATGCCGGGATCTATCGACAGCGTGTCGGTTCCATCCCAGGTCGCGGCACCGATGTAATCTCCGTTGATGTCGGCGGCCAACTCGGTTCCGACAGCGTCAATCGTACTGTTCTTGCCCTGGTAGTCCGTGCCGTTGATCGTTATCGTCCACGATTCGGCGTTGTTCGCGGTCCCGCCAAGCTCAATGCTCGTGGTCTCAAAGGCCATGGTACCGGACACCGAGATGTCGCCCTCGTCGATCGGCGCCTCGACTATCGTAAGGGCCACGGTTACGCCGCCCGCCGCGGTAACCGTCAGCCGGTGACTGACATCGTCGTAGACTGCCTCGTGCGTGGCACCAATGGCCGTATCAATTGCATCGCCGACGTCATCCACGTCGTCACCGGCCTCGACATCGTAGTCATAATCCACACCGTCCAGCGTCACGGTCCAGGTCTCACCGGCCTTGACAGGACCGGAGAAGTCGATCAGCGCCTCGGAGTAGTGACTCGGCGTTCCGCTGACAGTCATGCTGCTTTCTACATCAGCCTCGAGAATCTCCAGGCTGACAATGAACGGCGCGTTGTCG
>SPBP01000193.1 GCA_004525935.1 Lentisphaerales bacterium
AGAACGAGGCCGGTTGCTACCGGCACAACGATTGCCATCACCGACGGGACGAGCATTTCTCTCTGTGCGCCGGCCGTCGAGATTTCCACGCATCTCGCGTAGTCAGGCTTATCAACGCCTTTCATTATTCCGGGCTTCTCCTTGAACTGACGGCGTACTTCGTTGACCATCGCGCCGGCCGCTCGCCCGACAGCCTTCATGGTCATAGCGCAGAATACAAAGGCCATCATTCCGCCTATGAACAAACCGCAGAGCACCATGGGGTTAAGGATGTGCAGCTCGTAGTGCTCAACGATCTTCAGGATATCCGCCCCCTTCGCCTGTGCCGAAGTCCAGCCCATAAAGGTGTGATCCGCCGATTGCCCCGCGAGTTTGCCTATCCACATCTTGATCTCTTCGACATAGGCAGCAAGCAACGCCATGGCCGTCAGTGCTGCCGAACCGATGGCAAAGCCCTTGCCGGTTGCCGCCGTGGTGTTGCCGAGGGAGTCGAGCGCATCCGTCCGGTGCCGAACTTCCGGCGGAAGCCCCGCCATTTCCGCGTTTCCGCCGGCATTGTCGGCAATCGGGCCGTAGGCATCCGTGGCAAGCGTTATACCAAGCGTTGCGAGCATTCCAACCGCGGCAAATCCGATGCCATAGAGGCCCATCCCAAAATCGCGGAACCCACCCGCAAACCCGAACGCGCCGATAATGCCCAGCACTATCGTTACCACGGGAATACCGGTCGAATACATACCCGTCGCAAGCCCGTCGATGATAGTCGTTGCCGCACCCATCTGGGCCTGCCCGGCAATGCCTTTTGTCGGACCATACTCATCGGAGGTGAAGTATTCCGTCGACTGCCCGATAACTACGCCGGCAAGAAGACCGACGGTAACTGCTCCGAAAACGCCCCATGAAATCATACCGCCCCAGGCAAGCGCCGCGACGGCCAGCAGGATCAGGACAGAACTGCCGAGCGTTCCGGTAAGCAGGGCGCGAAGCAGGTTCTTCTGCGTTGCATCCTCTTTGCATCGGACCATGTAAATGCCAAGGATCGACAACAGCGTTCCTACCCCCGCGACTATCATCGGCGCGGTCACGAGCCGCGTGGCTACCGCCGAGCTGCCCGCCTGAGCCCCAACTGCGGCTCCGAGCGCCGCGGTCGCAAGGATAGAGCCGCAGTAGGATTCGTAGAGGTCCGCACCCATTCCGGCAACGTCGCCCACGTTATCTCCAACATTATCCGCGATGGTGGCCGGGTTCCGTGGATCGTCTTCAGGAATGCCGGCTTCAACTTTGCCGACAAGATCGGCGCCGACATCAGCGGCTTTCGTGTATATGCCGCCGCCGACACGCGCGAAGAGCGCCTGCGTAGATGCACCCATCCCGAAGGTGATCATGGTCGTGGTTATGTAGACCAGCTTGTCCACTTCCGTGCAATTCGCCGGCACAATTGTAAGACCTAGGAACTTGAGCGGCACCGCCATGTTCAGGTGCGGGGTATATACGAGCCGATCCAGAACGAAGTACCAGAGGCATATGTCAAGCAGCCCCAACCCGACCACCACAAGCCCCATGACAGCGCCGGACCGGAACGCAACCTGAAGTCCCTGATTGAGGCTGTGGCGACACCCTTCCGACGTGCGGGATGAAGCCATCGTCGCGGTTCTCATGCCGAAGTAGCCGCACAGCCCCGAGAAGAAACCGCCAGTCAGAAAGGCAAGTGGCACAAATGGATTCTGAATGCCGAACCAGGCAAGCACCGCAAGAATGACGAGCAACACAAGAAACACGATGGTCACGATCTTGTATTGCCGGAAGAGATAGGCCATGGCGCCTTCTTGAACGTAACCGGCGATTTCCTGCATCTTTGCATTGCCCGGATCCGCAGCTTTCACCTTCTTGTAGAAGTGAAACGCAAAGAACAGCGCCAACACCGATGCAATCGGAGCAAGCCACCAGAACGTCGAAAGTGGCACTACGCCAAATACCATGTTCTCGCCCGCTTCCTGTCCAAATGCCGTGACAACGGGAACCACCATACTCGCCAGGACCACTCCCAACCATGTGCGCCTCATCACTATCCCTTTCCGTTATCCGGAGAACCTTCGCTCCGTACATTCTGCCGCAGGAAGAACCCTGCCAGATACAAGAAGCAATAACTGCTCAGTCTAGAAAAGCCCGCCCCGGGTGTCAACGAATAGCGACCAGACCGGCCCCGGCAACTGCACGACAAGGGGGATCTTGCACAAATGCTCGCCGTGGTCTACCTTGCGTGCATGAAACTGCGCATTCTGCTGCTCTGCCTGGCCCTGACTCCCTGGGTCGCAACCACGGGGGAAGATAATACCGATGTAGTCCCGCCGAAAACCGCCTCAAAACTCCTCGCAGATGTGCGCTCCCGTATGCCACGTGAGCCAATCCTGCTTGTAGGACAGATCCTTCGCCGCTGGCACAATGGAAGAACAGAACGGCTCTTCAACGTGGACATCTCTCTGCGATTTGGGGACGACCCCTCGGTTGCCGAGTACGCGATACGCACCCTGCAGGGAGATCCCGTTGAGCTGCTCACCGTCCGACGAAACAGGGATGGCAGAACAACCTGTGTTTACTCGCACGGAACGCCGCTCCGCCCTGCCGCCGTTCCGAATCTGTCCGATCCTGTGCGGGAAACGCATATGAACTGGCTGGACCTGACCCTCGCGTTTCTCTGGTGGCAGGATGCGACACTCGCCGGAACGGACAAGGTCAAAGGCTACCTGTGCGACGTTGTCGATGTCCGTAGCCCGCTCGAACAGAACACCGAACCGGTCACGCTCAGGCTCTGGATAGAGGAGGAATACCGCGTTCTTCTCAAGGTGGAGGAGCGTGACGCGTCCGGCCAACTCTTGCGCCGGCTCGAGGTGAAGCGCTTTAAGAAGATCGGGGACGAGTGGATGATCGGAGAAACCATGGTCCAACGAATTCCCGAACGCCAGAAGACACTTTTCCGCATTCTTGACATCGTTCGTCCATCAAGCGATCCGGAGCCATCCTCGGACGCCATCACCACCGGACCGTAGCGAAGGTTCTTCCCGCTCCCCGAAAAAGATTCATACGCCCCTTGAACCTGAACGCCGGTTCAGATACCATTTCTGCATTCGTGGGAGGGACTCATCATGCCCAGAAAGACCGACCTGGCCGGGAAGCTGCAAGCGCTTCGTTCGTTTTATCGCAAGGAAGGGCGAATGCCCGGCTATTCTGAAATGCTCTCGCTGTTTGAATACCAGTCGAAGAATGCAGTTCATGGACTGCTTGAGAAATTCCGAGCGCTCGGCTATGTCCGAAAGACGGAAGGTGGCAAGATTGCGCCCACCGGGCAGTTGACCGGCACAATCCGACTGCTGGGTTCTGTTCAAGCCGGGTTCCCGTCTCCGGCTGAAGAAGAACTTGTCGATGTGCTCAGCCTGGATGATTTTCTCGTGTCCCGACCCGATGCTACGTTCATGCTGAAAGTTTCCGGGGATTCCATGATCGATGCCGGCATTCATCCGGGCGACATCGTGCTGGTCGAAAAAGGACGTTCGCCAAAGAGTGGGGATATTGTCATTGCGCAGGTGGATGGCGAATGGACGATGAAATATTTCACCCGCCGTGGAAAGACGGTCCGGCTTGAACCGGCAAACCGGAAGTACAAACCAATTGACGCATCTGAATCTCTGACCATCGGCGGAATCGTCAGCTGCGTTATCCGGAAGTATAAGTAGGCTTGAGTGCCGCATTGAGCCAGAATCGTGACCGCCAACCGGCCCCGTCTCACCTGGCTAGTTCTTCTTCTGTGCCGCCACCTTGACAAGCAGCGGAACTGATTTCTCGTGTCTTCCGTCAATGGCCAGATCAATCGAATATTCGCCTTCTTCCCTGACCTGGAGGCGCTGCAGGTTCATGATGACGTTCGCCGCAAGCGATGCTTCTCCGCCCTTGAACGCAACATTCATCTCGGCATCAAACGGCGCCACAACAGGTTTACCGTCGGCGTCGATAAGGCTGATCTTTATCTTGTGCTTGCCCGCCTCGATTCGCGAGAACCTCAGCCTCAATGCGATGGCACATTGCGGATGAACGGCAGGTAGCGATTTCGTGAAGATGGAATCAAACGCACCCAGCAGGTTGAGTTTGCCCCCGCTGTCGGTCGCTGCGTCACACAGAGTGAAGACTTCAATGTCCATTAGTCGCCCCCGTTCGTTTGACTGTGCCTGTCCTATAGCAGAAACGACCCGATGAACCAAACGGAATTCATCGACCTTGCTGTCCCGCACGCCTGGACGCGACGGCAAGCAGCGCGATCGGGAGTACTCCTGCATACAGGAAGTACCGTACCGCGCTGAGCTGAGCTGTGAACGGCGCGGCATCATGCAGCCGCCAGAACACCAGCAGACACGAGAACCAGACGAGCGTGAAATTGGGAATCATATCTCCGGAATGCGCAAGGCGCAGGCCCGGCGTGCGATTACGGGCGAGCGGATAGAAGAGGCTTGAGCCCATGAACCCGAGCTGATCCACAAGGGCGTGAGCTGCCGCTGCGCTGAACGCAATCGCACCGGCTGTCCACCCGAAACACATGCCGACCGCCGTTGCTGCAACAGCCCACGTGATAAGGCTGTGGCTCCATTGCCTGTGCCATGGCAGAAATTCCGGACAGATCCGACCCCCGGTTCGGGGCGCCATTCGAAACGTGGGGCCGTCAAAAGCATTGATGACCGTGTCAGCCTCGTAGTCCAGAACAAGCGGACAGACCGTTCCAGCCTCCGCCTCTTCCGACGGGCCGGGCGCCAGCGGCTCGGCGGATGTGCTCACGACCGGACCATACCGCACGCGCACCTTCTGCAATGGAACATCGAATCGCACGGTGTATTCCTGCCAGCGATCCGCGCCCAATCTTACAGTATTGAGTTTGATTGTTCGCGGTTTGCCGGAGACATACGCGCTGTTGATCGCATCTGCAACTGCTGAAGCAATGCCGCCGGCGTCGGGTCGATCCGGGTCGGGAGATACCTCACAGTCCTGTTTAGCAACAAAGCGCAACCACTTGAAGTCAATGGTGTCGGGGATGAGGCCGAAGATCCCGCCCAGTATGAAATAGAGAGGATTGCCTTCGGCTCCTGCCCGGATGGCTATCGGGAAACATGAAGCCGCAGCTATGCCCGTAACAAAATGGGTCAGACCTTTCAT
>SPBP01000437.1 GCA_004525935.1 Lentisphaerales bacterium
AAGGGCGTCGATGTTCTTATCACCGATAATTCTCTGACGAAGGCCATAATGCGGGGCAGTGTTGACGCCGAGAACTGGTACGATCTAGGCGCCGTCTTGACAGATGAAGAAACCGCCACGCTGGTCTATCTATGGCTCATCTTCCCTGACGATGATTCGATCGCCCTACCCGAGGTCAAAGAAATTGTTGTAGATGGTGTTGAGGCCCGACAGTAGGAGATGTGTTCCCTCTGATGACGGGTACGCATCGGTCCTCTCGCTGCCTCGCAAGCTGGGTACGGGTTCATGAACGCTGTCCTGCCAACTGCGTGTTTCCGCGCTCGCGCGCTGCAATTTCTGTTGCTCTGTTCGACAGCGCTCGTCTGTCTCCCCGCTCTCGCCGTCAGGCCTTCGAGGTCCGCTGGTCCTTCCGCAAGGCATCAGGATCCTCCGGCGCGGCAGCGAACCGCAGACCAGCGTGAGCTGGCCTTGCGCGCGGAGAACGAGTCACTGTCCGTCAAATGGCATTCCCGAAGGGCCACACCGGTATCGGTGCGGGGCAAAGGGCTTGGCCGCCCCGGGGCATTTAGCAGCGGGAAAGGACTCACTGCAGGGGGACAGGGCCGGTTTGTGGACGACGCGGTTGCCGTAATGGATTCACTGGCCGGGTTGTACCGGCTGAAAGATGCTCAGCAGGAGTTCAGAGCACGATCGGTCCGCAAAGATCGGCTCGGTCACACGCACGTGTCACTCGAACAGGTGTACGCTGGCTTGAAAGTTGTCGGTGGCGCAGTTGCGGTTCATTTCGATGGGGCCGCCGAGGCATACGAAGCCAACGGTCGATACGTTCAGGATCTCGACCTCAAGACAGCGCCCGCAATCACAGGAGACGAAGCCGAAACACTTGCAAGAAAGAATCTCGCCCTGCGAACCCCGATCAAGGGGCAGCTTGAGGCGGATCCGGAACTCCTTATTTACGCGCTCGGCGACGATGCACGGGTTGCCTATCATCTCACGTTGTCGACATTTGATCCGAAGTCAGGTGCGGAGCGCCGCGAGTATTTTGTCGACGCTTTGAACGGCGATATCCTGCTTGTGTTCGACAGCGTGGCGCACGTAGACGCGCCGACGGCGAACGGGAATCACACGCCGATTTCGGGCTCGATTCTCGCCGGGGAGGGTGGCGGCTCAGTCAGTGTGTCGGGCTGGTATGAGAACACCGGTAACTACTACCTCTACAACAAGACGAACTACTGGTACGTCTACAACGCAGCCTCGTCGGGTTACTCCGACAACAACACGTACGCGTACCGCGCAAGTGTGAGTTGGGGCACATCAGACCGTGTCGAGATGTCGGCTGCCCGCAATTTCGCGATCATACAGAATTACTTTCGCACGGTTCACGGGTTAAACAGTTTTGACAACGCAGGCGCGTTTGCACGGGCAAACATGCACGTCGGGTCCTCCTATGTGAACGCCTACTGGGATGGGTCAACTTTCAACTTTGGCGACGGGGATGGTTTTACAGCCAACCCCTTGGGCGTTCTCGATGTGAGCGCACATGAATACGCCCATGCCGTGACTGATTACTCCGCGGATCTCTACTACTACGGTGAATCCGGCGCATTGAATGAATCCTTTTCGGATATCTTTGGCGCAAACGTCGAGTTTTTCGCTCAGCCTGACGGGACGGCCGCCTATCCGAACGTTACTGCCGGCCAGTCGGACTGGCTGGTTGGCGAAGACAGCTGGATTTCTACGAAAGCACTCAGGGACATGCGAAACCCGGCTAACCCGGTCACGGTCGGATCCGGAAATCAGCTTCCGACCCGTTACAAGGGCACGTACTGGTACTACGGCACTGATGACAACGCAGGCGTCCACTACAACGGCGGGGTCCAGAACTTCTTCTACTATCTCCTCTGCCAGGGTGGGTCCGGGACCAATGACGGCATACCGTATGTCATTGCGGGTATAGGCAGGACAAATGCTGAACACGTGGCGTACCGAGCCCTCACGGTTTACGCCGGTCCGTATTCAGAATATGAAGATATCAGAACCGCCTGGATTTCCGCGGCAACCGATTTGAATACGAACTGGATTGTCAGCGTTGATGCCGCATTGGAGGCGGTCGGGGTAATACCCGGACTTGCCGCAGTCGCACCTCCGACATTCAATCCGCCCGAAGGCACATACGGTTCCAGTATATCGGTAACAGTCGAGACAGCAACGGCTGAGGCGAGCATCTACTACACCCTGAACGGCAGTGAGCCGAGCCAATCGTCGACTCTGTATTCAGCGCCGCTCGTGGTGACTTCGGCCGTAACGATAAAGGCAAAAGCGTTCAAGGACGGTTTGTTGCCCAGCGAGACCGTCTCGGCCAGCTACAATTTCCTCGGCACCAGGATCTACAGTTTCCCGCT
>SPBP01000154.1 GCA_004525935.1 Lentisphaerales bacterium
ACCCGGAAGAGGGTGGACCATGTAAAGCAGAAGACCGACAAGCCCGATACTTGCCGCCGAATGCCGAGGTAAGCCCCACAGTAAACAACCCACCAGGACCAGGACGACCCCGATCCATTCGAACTGATGGATTCTGAACACTATGCCGCAGACATTCGCAGCCACCCCGCCTAGAGCAAGCAGTGACGACACGGAACTTCGCGCGCGGGCGTGCGCCCCTGCCCCAACTGTCCGATTTCGACCCCGCAACAGAATGATCACGCTGAATATGAGCCCGAGTACACATCGGCTCATGCCGCCCGGGTCCCCGAACAGCATGCTGCGGTTTGACGCTATGATCGACGCCAGCAACAGACCGGCACAACAAAGGATCACTCCGCGAAAACTGGCTGTCGGGGACTTCACTGTCGCAACATCCTCCGAAAGTTCTTCTGCCGGCAGCAGCCCGTCCGCCTCGGCCGCTGATTTGCGCCCATAGTCTACGTCCAACGGCCGCTCGCGAAAAGAGGGATCTTTCTCTAAGATTCCACGCACGCTCTCAAAAATGCCGGACGAAGCAGTTCGACGAAGCGTATCCGACGAAGTGTGGCGACGAAGTGCGCGCTGAAGAGTCCGAGGAAGTGTCGGGGCCGGACGCAGTCCACACTTTACCGCGCACTTCGTCGCATTCTTAACCGCCACACTTTCTCGGTTACACTTAACCGAACCCTTAGTATGGGGCTACGATAAGAACTTCTCGACTGCTGTTTTCGATCGGTCTGCGCGAAGCGCTTTGGAGTGCGCTGGCTTGACAGCGCTTTCAAAAAGCGGCGTCAAGCCGCCGCACTCCAAAGGATGCCTTCGGCATCCTAAACCACCCTTATCTTAGCGCCATTCACGACTGACCACGCTTGAATGCTTGGAGGCCCAATGCGAGCCTATGCTCGACATCGAGGAATACGTGCTGGAAGAGGTCGAAGAATGGGTCGCTTAGCTTAACACCTATGAAGCGAAGGGCGCAGCCGGACGAAGCCACGAGCGCAGCGAGGAGCGAACGGTGGTGCACCCGAGAGGAGTCGAACCTCCACGACCTTGCGGCCACAAGGACCTGAACCTTGCGTGTATGCCAATTTCACCACGGGTGCGCTGCAGTTGCTGAACTTCGAGAGTGTGTACGATACAACTAGGCCGACCGGCGGTCAATCGCTACGTTTAATTTCATCCGTTAACGTGTCCGACAGCGTCTTAGTTTCCCGGTCAACAAATTCGACCCCGTTCGCGACTGAACGAAAACGAGACCGGACAAATACATCCCTCTCGACCTGATGCCCGACTGTGATATTCCCATCAACATCCACCGAGAGCGTCGGAACGCTGAATCTTATGACCTTCCCCAGGCTGAACACCCCGTAGCACACTGTCGCGTCCCTGTCCGTCACCCTCAGAAACAAGTGCTCCTGCGAGTCCCGTTCCCAGTATCGCAGGCTGTATACTCTCACGTTACTGGATTCACCCGGCACACTTCGCTCAATTGTGTCGATCTCTATCCCGGGCACGACGTCGATTTCCCGTAACATAGATGGATACGCCTTGTTGCCCTCAACGACCCTCCCCCTTACACTATACTGCCCCAGTCGCTGCAGACCAAAGTGCATCCCGAGATCCACTTCAACCTTCGTAGTCTCACCGGGCATCAGAACAACGTCCTTCACCATCCCGCCCCTTGTGGTTCTTTCGCACCGAGTCTTCTGGACGTCGTAAATCTCGAAGTCCAGGACCAGCGTCTTGCCTCGTCCACCCAGCACAAAGATCTCGCTGGTATTGTTCTTTATATGGACTTTCGCGGGCACTCGCTCGAACTGAACGTACGAAACCGCGTCGAAGTCAAGGCCCACTGCAAGTTGAGCCATCACAGGGCCCAGTGACGGCATGACCAGGGCCGCAAGTAGCACGCACCAGCATACAGCAGCTCTAACGCGGACAGCTCTCAGAAAACTACTCCTGGACAACCCGCGAGCTGTGGGCCTGTGCAAACGAACATGTGAGACATCATCCATCAGGCAAACTCCTGTTCGATTATTTCCAGCAGCACGTGAAGAATAAGCTGATGGGCTTCCTGAATGCGCTCGGTCTTCGATCCTTTGACAATGATCTCGTGATCCGATAAACCGGCCAACTTCCCGCCATCCCTGCCCAACAGGCATACGGTAGTCAGTCCTGCCTCAGTAGCAACCTTCAGCGCTCTTTGAAGATTCTCGGCACTTCCACTGGTACTGAACAGGACAAGAGCGTCACCCCTTCTCCCAAGTCCCTCCACCTGCCTGCTGAAGATCTCACTGAATCCAAAGTCATTTCCGATGCACGTAATAGCAGTAGTATCCGCTGTGAGCGAAACGGCAGGCAGCGATCGCCTGTTCCCTTTGTACCTGCCGATGATCTCTTCCGACATATGCAACGCCTCGGCCGCGCTGCCACCATTCCCCGCAGTCAGGACCTTGCCACCGCTTTTGAGCACTCGCACGAGCGATTCGCCCGCAACGCGAATGGCCTCCGCCGACGACGCAAGACCCGCAAGTGTTTGCGAGCTTTCCGCAATAAGACCCTCTATTTCATCGCGCTGCACCTGACACCCCCTGCCAACAACGATCTACCTCACCTGACGCCATATTATCAGACAGGCTCGACTTGACAAGCCTGCGTTCCCACGCAATAATGCCGCGGTAACAGCGTTGGTCTGGTTACTGAAAGGACATTAATGAATAACGCCAAAATGCATCAGTTCATGAAGCAGTTCCTCCACGAGGGCCTGACGTTCAATGACATCTCCCTTGTCACTCAATACGCAGATTTCCTTCCCGAGGATGCTGACGTTTCCACAAAGCTGACCTCCAACATACGGCTGAACATTCCCTTTGTCAGCGCCGCCATGGATACCGTGACGGAGACAGAGATGGCAGTAGTTATGGCTATGATTGGAGGCATTGGTGTCATTCATAAGAATCTCGAACCCGAAGAGCAGGCGCGCCAGGTCGGCGTTGTTAAACATCACCTCCACGGACTGATCAGGGACCCCATCGTCTTTCGTAATACGGACTCACTGCAGACCGTAATGGATCGCAAGGCTCGCAAAGCATACACGTTCAGCGGATTCCCCATTCTCGATGCTGACGACAACCTGGTCGGGATTCTAACCGCGGCAGACATCAAGTTCGCATCGGACCTCTCCCTGCCGGTATCCAAAGCGATGACCACCAAGGTCATATCCGCTCCGGACAATACCTCATTGCAGGAAGCATATGAGGTGATGATGAAGCGGAGAATCGGCAAGCTTCCACTCGTTCGGAACGGCAAGCTATCCGGTCTTTATAGTTTTGCGGACGTTAAAGCGCTCGTCAAGAACGCGAACCCTCTCATCAATCGCGACGCTAAGTACCGCCTGCGCGTCGGTGCTGCCGTTGCCCCCGGAACTTATGAACGCGTGGAGCGCCTGGCCGCGGAAGAGGCGGACGTTGTGGTTATTGACACCGCTCACGGTCATACCAAAGGCGTAATCGACATGATCAAGTGGATCAAGAAGCGCTATCCGAATATTGATGTCGTGGCAGGCAATATCGCGTCCGGCGACGCCGCCGTGGCCTTGCGGAAGGCCGGCGCCGACGCGGTGAAGGTAGGAATCGGGCCCGGTTCTATCTGCACGACCCGCATTGTCGCAGGGGTTGGTGTTCCACAGATCAGCGCAATCTACGACTGCGCCAGGGCGCTGGAAGGCAGCATTCCTGTCATAGCCGACGGCGGAATCACGCATTCGGGTGATGTCCCTAAAGCACTCGCCGCAGGGGCTGATTCGGTAATGATGGGAGGTCTTCTTGCCGGCACGGAGGAGAGTCCGGGTGAGAAGATAATCCACCAGGGCCGTCAGTATGTGGCCTACCGCGGCATGGGCAGCCTCGGAGCAATGCGCGAGAATGCGGGAAGTCGCACCAGATACCTGCAGGATAGAACGCCGACGGATGAACTCGTGCCACAGGGGATAGAGGGAATTGTTCCCTACTCCGGTCCTGCTACGAAAGTCCTTGTTCAATTCACTGGTGGTCTGAGAGCGGCGCTTGGTTATTGCGGCTGCAAAACCATTGAGCAACTTCAGAGCAGTGCCAAGTTTGTCCGGGTGACGATCGCCGGCCTAAGCGAGGCACATCCTCACGACGTCAAGATCATGAAGGAAGCGCCCAACTATCGGCAGCCTTAGTGCCTTAATCTGACGCCTCTGCGAAGAAAAACAAGAAAATCTGATGCCGAGGTTTGTGTTGCATTCTGTACGAGAGGTCAGAGGTCGGAGGTCGGAGCCCACATTCGTCACCCTTTTCGTCTGAACTTCTCGTGATTTAATCTACCCAAAATTCTCTTGGGGAGATTGGCGTGTACGAGTGCGTGTAAGAGTACGGACCGGCACGGGACTTCTTCCGTACTCTTACACCTACTCGTACACTCGGATCTCTCAGAGATTGCACCGCCTCAGGCGTTCGAGCGCTAGATTTTCAGTTCCCTTTCGATCACCGGTCTTTTCTCTTCTTTTCCGCTTGCATAGCGCAGGGTATATACGCTATAACTCGAACATGTCAAACAGAACTCTGAAAAAACTTCTCGATGAGCGAGCCCGGCTTCTTACTGAGCTTGGCTCGCTGCCTCACATGCTGCACGGTTCGTGGGTAGAGCGCTTTTCGACCTGCGCCCGGCCAGGCTGTCGATGCCATAGTGGGGATCGCCACGGTCCACGGCACTATCTGGTTGTCAGCGAAGGCGGGCGGCAACGGCAGAAATACGTACCGAACTCGCAAGTTGATGCCGCCCAGACAGGACTGGCTGAGTATCGCAGAGTTCGCGAGATCGTCGATCGGATCACCCATATTAATCTGACACTCATGAAAGAGGGCGCTTATGAAGATTGAGTCACCACCGGCAGGACTGGAAGCACTCGAAGGAGCGGAGATTTTCAACTATGGTCATTTGCCAGGCGCGGCGGCGTACTGCCGTCGTCTTGGCGTCGTGGCGGTGGTGATTCATTCCAGCTCGCATGACAAACGGCGGCAGAAGCGATATGACAGGCTTGTGGCCAGTTCTGAGAAAACTATCAGGGAGGCGCTCAAGAAGCTGCCGGAGGTTTATGCCTGCGAGCCCGACGCCAAGAGAGCGGAGGTACAGGCCGAAAAGCTCTCGGGGCGGTTGCACACTGTTCGTGTTTCCATATGCCCGGAGGAAGTGCGCAAGCGTGGCCGCCCACCCAAGAACCGCCCCAACCCGAACGAGATACAGACTGGTATGCGAGGTTTGCGAGGATGCGGCCGGTGTGGCAAGGCTGCGGGAGTTGGCCGGCTGTTTCGTCCTGCTCTCCAATGTGCCGCTTGAGGGCGATGGCGCGATGGATGGCGCCGGTCTTCTGAGGACATACAAAGGCCAGTACGGCGTGGAAAGTGACTTCGCCTTTCTCGATGCCATGGGGCTCGACTCGAATGCCTTCATCGACCCCGGCTGTCAATGTACGCCAATAATACCCCGGAAATCAGCGTGAAAGGGTGACGAATGTGGGCTAGGCCTGCCGAGAGGCGAGGATCGCTGCGCCGATGGCGCCGGTCATGCGCGGATCGGCGGAGAGCTGAACCGGCTGGCCCAGGACTCGCGCCAGTGCGGCATCCATGCCGGTGACGAGGGCTACGCCGCCGGTGAAGATCATTGGCCCGGGGGCACGCCGCCCGGCCATGGTCGCCACCCGTTCGGCAATGGCCTGCTGCACGCCGGCAACGATGTCGGCGGGCTTGCCGCCCGAGGCCAGTAGACCGACGATCTCCGACTCGGCGAAAACCACGCACATGCTGCTGATCACCGCGGGTTGGGTGGCTTCCGAAGTCAGTGCTCCCAGCGAGGCAACCGGCACGTCCAGCCGTTGCGCGACCACTTCGAGAAATCGCCCGGTACCCGCGGCGCAGCGGTCGTTCATGGTGAAATCACGCACACGTCCGCCCTCGGCCAGGTGAATGAGCTTGCTGTCCTGGCCGCCGATATCGATGACGGTGACCGCATCAGGAT
>SPBP01000009.1 GCA_004525935.1 Lentisphaerales bacterium
GACTGTGTCAGCCTGTAGATGCCGTCAACCATGTCGTCGATATACGTGTAGGATCGCACCGCCGTGCCGTCTCCCCACACCTCGACTTCGCCCCCATCCCCGATTTCCGCTATCTTGCGAGACAACGCGGCGGGCGCCTTCTCCCTGCCGCCCTGCCACGTTCCTTCCGGACCGTAGCAATTCTGGAACCTCGCAATCCTGACTGCAATATTGTCCCGCCTTCCATAGGCCATTGCCATGCGTTCCGCGTAAATCTTTCCCACCCGTATTCGTTGTCGGGCATTGCCGGATACGCACCATCTTCATTCATCTCCGGCTCACCGATCTCCATATCACGATAGACGCACACCGATGATGAGAAGAAATATCGCTTCACGCCCGCTTCCGCTGCAGAATGAATCATGTTGATGTTTATCAATGCGCTGTTGCGCATGATCTCGCATTCGGCAGTGTGAATGAATCCCATTCCGCCCATGTCCGCGGCAAGTTGATACACTTCGTCCAGCTTGCCGTCCGACAGGCCGACTGCCCGTCTGCAATCCTCTTCTTTCCTGAGATCCAGCAAACAGAACTCATCCGCTGCCGTCTCTGCAAACTCGGGCCGCTTAATATCTACGCCGCGTACCCAGTAACCTTCCTTCTTCAGCCTCTTTACAAGATGGCTGGCTATGAAACCGCCCGCACCACAAACTACTGCTTTCTTCATCTATTCCTCCTCTGCACTTTCCGTGCACCATTAAGAACTTTGCGCAAACATGGGGCTAATTAATCCCGTGTGTGGGTATGTGAGTTCCTGTACACAAATAGTTGAATGTTCAGGGCTGGACATTGCATATTCCTGGTTGCCTATTGAATCACTTCCTCCCAACACCCGCAGTCCCCGTTCCCCGCTCCTTAGCGTCCTTCGCGCTCTTCTGTAATGAGTCTTCTCAACCGCCCGCAGTGCACTCCGCGTTCCGCATTCCGAGCTCCGCGCTCCTTCATTCCATGCTGAACGCAGCCGAGTCTTCCTCCTCATAACGGATTTCGTCAACCGGCTGTTTCCGTCCTTCACCTGCATATAGCCTGTTCGGAAAATTCAGGACAAGCCCATCCGTCGAAGCCATATTCCTGTAGCCATGGACCACGCCCGGCGGAACCACGACCACTACGGGATTGTCCTCGCCCACCGTCATGAAGCAGCGTGTCCCCCGTGTACTCGACTCCGGCCGATTATCCCACATCCGCAGGTCGAATCGGCCGGACAGCACGAAGGCGAAGCAATCGGTTTGTTCCCTATGCGCATGCGGGCCTCTTGCCATGTCCGGACGGGTCATCGACACATAACCCATAGCCGGTCGCATCGACTGTTCCAGTTCATCATTCCGGAACAATTCCGCGAGCCAACCGCGACCATCGGAGTAATGATCGACTCGTTTTACTATGACACCGTCGATGTCTCCCTGGGGCCATTCCGTCTGCTGCTGTGCCATCATAATCTCGTCTTCTTATGGCTATAGGTAGTGTCTATCTTTTCTCAGTTGCCCTTCATCCCTCATCCTTCATCTTGAATCAGTTACTCCCACACTCCCATACAGTCAGTTCCCATCCTCTATCCTCTATCTTCTATCAGCCCGCCCGTCTCTTCCTTCGCTATTGACAGAAGGTACTGCCCGTATGAACTGTTCCCTGCTTCGCCCGCCAATCTCATCAGCTGACGTGCGTCGATATAACCCATCCGGAACGCGGCCTCCTCCGGGCAACCGATCTTGATGCCCTGCCTGCGTTCGATAGTACCCACAAAGCTTCCAGCCTCGAGCAGACTTTCCGGAGTTCCCGTATCGAGCCATGCCATCCCCCGCCCCAGCACTTCGACTCTTAACTCACCGGACTTCAGATACGCCTTGTTCAAATCCGTTATCTCCAGCTCGTCACGTTCCGAAGGCTTCAGTGCCTTGGCGCGTTCTATGACCCGGTTGTCATAGCAGTAAAGACCAGGCACAGCAAAATGACTCTTCGGACGCTTGGGTTTCTCTTCAATACTCACCGCCTTGCCGCTCTTATCGAATTCCACAACACCGTACCGGGAAGGATTACTTACGGCGTAGCCGAAGATCGTGCCACCACTTTCTTCCTGCAGTGCTCTTCGCAGGAAGCTGGCATCGCCGTGAAACAGATTATCGCCCAGTATCAGGCAGGCCGAAGAGGAACCAATAAACTCTTCTCCTACCAGGAAGGCCTGCGCAATTCCCTTCGGTTCGGGCTGAATGGCATAGGAGAACCTGATGCCCAGTTGAGACCCGTCCTTGAGCAATTCCTTGAAATGGGGCATGTCCTCGGATGTAGAGATGATCATAATATCCCGAATGCCCCCCCACATGAGCGTGGAGATTGGATAGTATACCATCGGCTTATCGTAAACGGGCAGGAGCTGCTTGCTGCACACACGCGTTACCGGGTACAGCCTGGTTCCCTTTCCTCCCGAAAGAACAATGCCCTTCCATTGCGAACCTGGCTGCGCAGTGGTCATATCAGATCACCTTCCCCATTCTGTTGATCAATTCTTCCTGCCGCGTGCACAAAGGATTTCTATCATCTAGCATGGCCGGGGACAAGACGGTCTTCCTCAAATCTTCCGAAGCCGCCCTGTTTACTTGATCCGGCTTGCGACAAACCTCGTGTATTGCCCGTCCTTTACACGCAGAAGCACCACGGCCTCCTTCGCGGCGGCGGCACCCACCCTCTCTCGAATTCACGGGGATCCGAAACGGGGTCCTGCTTACGCTGGTGATCAGGAGGCGCTGAACGGGATCTGCGATGTGCTTCACAATACTTACGAGCCGGGATACGCAGTGATCCCCCGGCCTATTCCTTCTCCACCTTGCTCACCTCGGCGATCAAACTCTTCCGTTCAACGAAAAACGACTCGGCATCGTAACCCCGTATGAGGTACGTCCATTTCGAGAGTCTCTCGTTCAATGCCGTCGTGTCATCGTAAAGCTTCTGACTCTCCGCGCCGGCCTCGGCTTCCTCCCCTTCATCTGCCGATGGTGGATCCATCGTTGCGGAGATGCGCACGTAGTATTCGCCTTCTGGTTCCGTGCGAGCCCCGAGCAGCAACCGGTAGGTCCGGCCGTCGCCGGTCTTCGCCACATATTCAACCGGCTCAGCCAAACCCATGGCTTCGTTGTCCAGCGACGGATCCGCAATGCCTGCGAACTTGAGGTAGGCAATGGCTCCCATCAGTTTGTTTGCATTTGATTCGTCGGTGGTCTTCTTCCTGCCCAGATCTGCCAATTCCGCCGGCGCACCCTCATTCTCTCGACTGAGTTGCACGGTGTCACGGGCCGGCCCGGAAACGGTCACGTCCATTACCTGGTCGGCCGGAACACTCAGCAGGCTCGTATCGAACCAGTCTTCTATCCTTGCCGGTAGATCCGCAAAAGTGTCAGAAACCAGCACAACGGTATCATCAATGCACAGATATCGGCCGTCGGGGTATTCGCCCGGCATGCCATATGGACTCGGCGCCATGTTGTCACCCGCCCGCAGGTGCGTCTTGCCGACGAGCAATTCCGCAAGAGTAATGCCATCGACCCCGTTCAACACGAGGAGCGTGCCTGACCCGCCGTCATCCCCGACGTTCTCGGGCGTAATGAGTTCGAGCTCCTTCTTCTGTGCCTCGTTGACGCGGACCACCTGACCTATCTTCAGGTCGTCAAGTTTTCGCAGAAATCGTCGGACCTGCTCAAAGTCCAGCGGGTAATTGTACTTATCAGGAGCGCACCAGATCTCGTCACGCCTGGCTGCCCTTACGGTTCCACTCGCCGATTGAAACACCGCCTCGACAACATCATTTACCCGTAGATCCTTGAGCAGTTCCGTCCCAACCAGCTCGGAGGGCAGACCGGCATCACGCTTCTTTACCGACGTGTGGTACGCAACGCCCGCCAGCACGGCAAGCATGACAACAAGAATTGCAAAACTTCGAACCTTCATCACCCCGTCCCATCTTCCGCTGTTTTCCCGCACTGGATCTGTGCAATATCGTCAGCTCTTTGCCCGAGTCTTGCGCGCAAACCAGAAAGCAACACCCAGCAACGATATAACTGCCGGCATAATCAGAATGTTGAGACCCTTGACCAGGGTTCCGAGTCGCTCGATATCCTCACGCAGTTTTCTGCCAACCAGCTTCAATTCCTTCCGCGTCTCCAGTTCCTGCTGACGATACTCTTCTATCGCCTTTTCCTGTTCCGCCGTGAAAATCACTTTCTGGCCGGCATCCTGCCTGGCCTGCAATTCACTCAGCTTCTGCTGAGTCTCGCGCAGTTTCTCCTGCAAGCTCTTCTGGCGCTCGAGCCACTGCTGCTGGGCCTTCTTTTCACGATCAAGCACCACTTCAAATGGCCGTTCGATCTTGCCTCTCGTACGAATCGATACGAGGTCCGACCCGCCGGCCATCTGTTCAACAATGTTCATGAAGAAGACGGAATTGTCATTCCAGGGCTGATATCCGACGAAACCCATGAAATTCATCTGTTGCAGCGAGAACCGATCAAACAGCATGTCCGTATCAGCAACCAGCACAACCATGCTGTTCTCAACAGATTCTTTCAGACCGGCCGCTTCCTGTGTCCCGGCTTCTTTCGCCGCATCTTCTGCACTTTCGCCTTCCGCCTCCTTGGGCTTCCCGTCCGGGAATGCCGTCTTGAGTTTCCCGTGGAGGCGCAGGGCAACTGTAAGCCGCTTGGATCCACTTTCTTGCTCTTCGCGGATCCGGGCCGGATCCATTCTCGCCATCATGCTGCTGATCTTTCCCGCCTGGTCCGAGGTCTGCAACAACGGCGTCACCATGGCTTCCGCTGTTTCGCTGAACGAGAATGTCCCGGCTATTGGCAGCACCATCAATTCCAGCCGCGAGGTAATCGGATCGTTCTTATTCAAATTGCCCTTGCGCAGTCCGAGCACCATCGGATGCTCCTGGTACTCCGATCCGATGTCAGCAACAGCGTTCTGCTCATCGAACTCGATGCCCCACGCCGCCAGGAGCCGCGCCATGTTCGATTCGCCGCCGGGTGAGTACGGATTCGACAGCCCCAGTTCAGCCTCCGCGACAGACACCGGATCCAGGAACGCAAACAGGCGGCCGCCACGCAGAACAAACTGGTCTATGGCATACAGAGCATTGTCGGACAGATTCTTCGGCTGAACCAGTATCAGCAGGCTGACATCCGGATCGATCTCCGCAACGTCCGCTGCGATCGGCTTGACCTCATAGTCCTGCCGCAGGTCGCCGAACACGAACCAGGGCTGTTGCGGCTCAATCCGTGGCTGACCAGGTATCACATAAGGATTCCCTTCCCTGCCCAGCACGGGAAGTGAGCTCATAACACCAATCACCTGCTTTACCGGGTTTGCAACCCGGAGAATCATGCGCGTTATCGTATATTCCAGCAGATCTTCCATACGCGGATCCAGCACAGGAATCGTTGCATGAGTTCCGCCCGCCTCCGCCACAAGCCCGAGGTACAGCACCGGTCCGCCCATGCCACCAAGCCGTTGGCCCATAACACCATATCGCCTGGCCCAGTCTTCCGCTTCCGAATCAGGCTCCGGATCGCACGTCTCAACGACGATCCTGCCTCGTCCATAACGTTCGTATTCGCCGAGGAGATCCTCAACCCGCGTCGCAACTCCCTTGATGAACATCGGCAACTCGCGCGAACTACGGTTGAAATAGAGCTTCAATGTAACAATATTCTGCAACCCGTCCACCGCGCTCCTGGTGCCATCCGACAACGTGTAGAGTTCTTCCTCGGTCAGATCGGCCTTCAGCCTGACATTCGACAGGATCACATTCACGGAGATCATGATGCCCAGCACCAGCAGAAACCCCATCAGGCCTCCGCTGGGTCGCCAAAACCTGGATATCGTGGAATTCTTCATCTTGTGTTTCCGTGCCATCCGTCCCTATGCCTTGTTCCTGTTTCTAACCACCAGGTTCGTCGCAAAAAGCATCACGATCATGATACTCACAAAATAGCCAATGTCGCGCAGATCAATAACCCCACGTTGAATCGATTCATAATGAGGGAGCACACTGAACGCGGCCAGCCCGTCTATGAACCAACCCGGAACAGACCAATCCGCGAGCATGCGCGTTATCGGGTACAAACCGGCAAGCACCAGTGCCAGGCAGATGCCGACCGACAACACAAAACTTATTACCTGGTTCCTGGTCACGGCTGAAGTGAACACACCGACCGCCAGGTAGGCCCCCGCCAGCAGGAAGCTGCCGACGTATCCGCCGATCAACGGCCCGATATCCGGGTCACCCAGCCAATAGGTCGTAATGACTATCGGGAAAGTGAGCGCCAGCCCCAACCCCAGGAACAGCCACGCCCCCACAAACTTGCCCAGCACAGCCTGTGTCGTGGTTACGGGAAGAGTCAGAAGCAGCTCAATGGTACCGGACCTTCTTTCTTCCGACCAGGTCCTCATGGCAGCAGCCGGAACAAGAAACAGGTATACCCACGGGTGCCAGTCGAAAAACATGCGCAAATCCGCCTGCCGCGCTTCGTAGTACCCGCCTCGCATGAAGAAGGTCAGAAAGTTGACCAGGACCAGAAATGCGATAAGAAAGACGTAGGCCACGGGTGACTCGAAGTATGACTTCACCTCCCGTTTAAGAATACTGCCGAAATTTCTAACAGCTTCCATCGCGCCTGCTCCCCCGCTCACTTACTGGTGTCCGCTCGCGTGCTCTTCCCCGAGCGTCACTTTCCGAAACACGTCTTCAAGGCGACCGGACTTGCTCTTCGCCTTCAGTTCAGCAGGAGACCCATTGGCAACAACGGCGCCTCTGCTGATGATAATCGCCCGGGTACACACTGCCTCCACCTCTTCAAGAATATGCGTCGAAATAACGATGGCTTTTTCAGATGCCATGGCCTTGATCATTTCCCTGACTACAAATTTCTGGTTCGGATCAAGTCCATCAGTCGGCTCATCCATGATGAGCACCGGCGGATCGTGCAGGATCGCCTGGGCAAAGCACACGCGCTGCCTGTATCCCTTGGAAAGGGTCCCTATGGTTCTGTGCTGTTCACTGCCCAGCCTGCACTTCTCCATGGCCGAATCGACACGCGCCTTCTTCTCTTTTCCGCGGTAACCGCGAATCTCTGCTACAAACAAAAGGAATCCCCGGACAGTCATGTCGGCATAAACGGGGGCATTTTCCGGAAGGTAGCCGATCTGTTTCTTCACTAATACGGGCTCTTCCTGCACATCGTAGCCACAAACCGTCGCGGAACCCGAACTCGGTGGGATGAAACCGACGACCATCCGCATGGTAGTCGTCTTGCCGGCACCATTCGGCCCCAGGAACCCCAGAATCTCACCTTTCTCGGCTTCAAAGGATATGCCGCGAACCGCCTGTATCGATCCGTACCACTTTTCTATGTTCTGAACTTTCAGCATCGATCCCGTCACCCACTCCCGCATCCGGCTCCGGTCGGAGCACACTTCATACCCTTCATGGTGAAAAACACATTGCAATTAATACAATATTCGCTCGGACTTGTCACTATCCAACATGGCAACAGCCTTGGGTGCAATAACCCGCAGTATACCGTTCGTCAACGTTGCGCTTGAACCACCCACGGTCACGGGCCCCGGCAGCTGCATGCGCTTGTCGAATCTCCGCGCCCCATGCATATTGCCGACCAGCTCCCCCGACACAATCAGCAAGCGCCCGTGCAGAACCGCCGAAACACTCGACTGCTCTACATATGGCAGGCTCAAGACAACGATATAGTTGCTGCCCGCCTCCCGCATATCGACAGCCGGCGACAGTACAAGCGGATCCCCACTTCTGCCGAAACCCGCAATCGCCGCCATCTGATCGAACTCCGCAAACATACTTTTCACCATTTCCATCATTCGAACATGTGCATCACTCGGACCTCGGCCGCGAAATCCGGAAAGAATCATGTCGCCGTTCTCTATTCGGCCCCGTCCCCCGGGGACCCCGTCACTGAACGCAACCTGCACCATGCTCTCGAGTTCAGCACGCATATGGTGCGGGTCATTCGCCTCCTTGTCACTCACCACCGCGTCCGGCAATGCAGACTCCCGCAGAGCCCCTGCATCACGCTGTGAGTCACCGTGTGAACTCCCGCCTGCACGCAGAAAGACCAGGAGGGTAACCTGCAGAATAAGCACGAGAATCAGCAGAATCCGGTCAACCACTACCATCCCCTTCGATCTCAATCTGCCTACCTGATCAATCTCATTCATCTGGCCATTCCTTTTCAGTACTCGCCGCTTTCTCAGCACCTCTTGTGCCAAATGCCGTGCGCCGGTGAATTCGAGCCTGGTCCGGAACTTGCATCAGTCCGAGAACGTGCGGAATGAAAGAGCTATTCGCCGACGCTTGGCCTGCCGGCGTGACATGCTGTCGCAGCTGTGCGTCTTAATGTCGCGGCGCCGATGCTGTTTACCCTCGGGCAGAAACACATCGGCGTTAATCGGCGGTTTCAATTTGATGCTTGCGCAATGTTCTGGTTACTCTGGTGCCGTAACAGATCGACCTGAAGCAATGAGACCGAGACCATTTCATATTTCGCTCATCCTGCTGACTGCATTGCTCGTGATCGCAATAGCAGTCCTGGCAGGCGGAAGCCTGTGGGTATTGCGCAGCGTATATCACAGATCCGCCCGGTCCGTTGCAGCCCGTTCCGTCCTCGATCTCGGCCGCCAGGTCGCCGCTCATCTTGCTGCGCACCCATCGGTGCATGATGACCGGCCGGAAAGCGAGGACTGGCGTCAGTTCTCGGAACTCGCCCGAGCCCTGCACTCGGTGGAAGACGGCCTTCAGTACGTCTCGGTTTCCGCTGACGGTGTGACCGTGTTTCATGAACAGATGAATTTGATATCCGACGCCGGCCCCACCCCCGACGTCCAGCCACCGGCCATCGATCCTGACACCGTTTCTGTCGGACGCAGCCTGCTCACTGCCGGCGATGCCGCCTTGCCGGTAATTACGTTCACGGCAGCTTTCACCGGCAAAGATGGCGACCATCGTTCCGTCCAAATAGGAATGCGTAAGGATGCCGTGGAGCGCCAGGAACGAGGACCGGCCACGGCAATTGCCACAATGTTCAGACTGGCCCTTGCCACCATCATCGTGGCCTTCTGTATCTGCACGCTCGTCGTCATCTGGATGATGTATCGCGAAGTCAGGGGTGAAGAGAAGAGACGGAAAGAAGAACACCTCGCGTTTGCCGGAATCATGGCAAATGGAATCGCACATGACTTCCGGAATCCGATGTCTTCACTTAAACTTGATGTCCAGATGCTGAAGAAAGAGACAGACAAAGGCACGGATTGCAGGAGAGAACGTGTTGCGGAACTGGCCGGACGAGTCGAATCGACAATCGAACGAATGGACAGGATCTTCCGTGAGTTTTCCTTCCTGTCCAGGCCATCGACAGCCAAACATGAACCCATCAGTCTCCGGCCCTGCATTGAGGACTGCGCCGACCTGCTCAAAACTCGCTTCGAGGCTGCAGGTGTAACCCTGGACATCGATCTTCCTGATGACGACATCTGGATTTCGGGTTCTTCGGCCGATATCAAAAGGGCGCTTCTGAACGTGCTGGCCAATGCCCAGCAGTTTTCACCCCGTGGCGGAACTGTTACGCTTTGCTGCACGACCGGCCGACATGCGGTAAGAATAGAAGTGCTCGACGAAGGACCAGGGATACCTGAACATGGCAGCGAACGAGTCTTCGAGATGTTTACATCGGCCCGGCCCGGGGGAACCGGGCTGGGTCTGGCTCTGGCAAAAACCGGCGTAGAACACTGTAACGGTAGAATTTCAGCAGCAAATCGACCTGAAGGCGGAGCATCCTTTACTATGGTAATCCCGACCATCGGCGACAGGAGCCCGAACTCATGAGCAATCCACGCGTACTCATCGTCGAAGACGATCCCGACGGACTCCGATCAGTCTCCGAAGCAGTTCGGGATGCGGGATTCGAAGCAGTTGCCGTGACTAACGGAACAGATGCCGTATCAGCGTTCCGACAGGGCCATTTCGATGCGGTCTTGTCCGACCTGGTCCTGCCCGATATCGACGGGATCGAGGTGCTCGTTCGGATCAGGAAGATCAACCGTGAGACACCTGTTCTCATAATGACTGCTTATGGATCAATCCAGTCGGCTGTACAGGCATTGAAGAGCGGCGCATACGACTATGTCCTCAAACCGCTCGACCTGGACGACATACAGTCCAAGGTAGCCGCCGCTGTAAAGGTCGGACGGTTACGCTCTGAATCGTCCAAAACGCTTTCTGCCAGTTCCATGGTAGGCACATCCGCAAGGATGAAGGAAGTCTTCACACAGATCCTATCGCTCGCCGACAATGACGCGACCGTGCTGGTAGTCGGTGAAAGCGGAACGGGCAAGGAGCTCGTTGCACAGGCATTGCATGCGGACGGCAGGCGACATGCCGGACCTTTTGTTGCAGTTAACTGCGGAGCCTTCGCCGAAAGCCTGCTCGAATCCGAACTTTTCGGACATGAGAAAGGAGCATTTACGGGAGCCACCTCGTTGAGGAAAGGAGCATTTGAGCGCGCTGATGGTGGAACCCTGTTTCTTGACGAGATCAGCAACGCGCCCCAGTCCGTCCAGGTCAAGCTGCTCCGGGTACTTGAAAGAAGGGAGCTTACCAGGGTCGGCGGTCAGCAATCGATCAAGGTGGACGCGCGAATCATATCAGCAACAAACCGCGAGTTGGGCGAGCGCGTTAAGGACGGCGGGTTTCGACAGGACCTTCTCTACAGGCTGAAGGTCATCACGATCAGGACGCCGCCACTCCGGGAGCGGATGGAAGACGTCCGCGCACTTGCCGACAGTTTCGTGGCACGTGCCTGCGAAGAACACGGTCGCAGTGTTTCTGAGATCGACCCCTCCTATTATGCCGCGCTGGAAAGACACAACTGGCCTGGTAATGTGCGCGAACTTCGGAATGTCGTTGAGGCATCCGTAGTCCTGGCCACGAGCCCGGTTCTGTCTGCAGGCGATGTCCGTATCGAAGATCTCGATGCGCCGGACGGAGAACCATCCGTCAAGACCGACCTTACACTTGCAAGAATGGAGAAGGATGCACTGCTGCAGGCTCTGCGAAAATGTAACGGCAATCGCACGGCAACTGCCGAACGGCTCGGTCTTTCACGCAGAACCATCCAGCGCAAGATCAAGGAGTACAACCTTCCTTTTTGAGCATGTTATGCCCGGTGGCACAATTCGTGCTCGCGTGTCTTGACAGCGATTGCGCATGGCCGTTGCATGGTGTTTGCATAGTATTCAATTGCAGTAACGTTATCTGAAAGTTGACAGGAACTGCTCATGACCAGGTTTAATGATTTCTGGTTCCGTGTTCTTGCTCACGGGCTGATTGCCTTGTGCCTCGGCGAAGGGGTGTGCGCTGCGGAACAGCTCTCAGCACAAGCGCAAGTAGACCGGGATCAGCTCTTTCTGGGCGAATCCTTTACGCTTCAGATCCAGGTCAGTGGAAGCGACAGCCCCACCATCCCAGATTTGTCAGGCCTTGCTGATTTCACAGCGAGATATGCCGGGGGTCAGAAGAGTAACAGCAGCCAGACAACCATTATCAACGGCCAGGTCAGCCATAGCGTCAGCCTCGGATTCGTAATGGTCTATCAACTGACTCCCAAACGCGCGGGTACTCTGGTGATTCCGCCAATTGACACAGTCGCGAACCAGCAGACCTTAAAGACGAAGCCCATCCGGATCCAGGTCCGAACTCCGGCAGAGACCCCGGATTTCAAGGTGCGACAATCGTTGTCACGGACAGAATGTTTTGTAGGCGAACCGATAACACTGACGATCATATGGTATATCGGCAAAAACGTCGGCAACTACTCGTTTCATATGCCGCTGCTCGATAGGAAGGAATTCGGATTCGCAGACCCCGAGCTCAGACAGTCACCCGGCGAGAAACCCGTTCGCATCCCGACATCAGGCGGAGAAGGCATCGGCCTCCAGGGCACCGGCGAACTTGACGGCGCGGGTTACACCACAGTCACATTCCGTAAAGTACTTATCCCAAGACAGCCCGGCGAATTCCAGGTTGATCCAGTTAACGTTGTCTTCGACGCAGTGACCGGCTATCGAAGAATGCGCAGTCCATTCGGAGGCGTCTTCCCAAACAGCGCCTTCGGAAGTCAGGAGCCTGTATTCGAAAAGGTGGTTGTGCCTTCAAATCCGCTCAAGCTGAAGGTCGCCGCCCTCCCCGAAACCGGGCAACCTCCTGACTTCGGCGGGAATATCGGCGAGTACCGAATCGAGGTCAGCGCGACGCCGACTGAAGTCAATATCGGCGATCCGATAACAGTGACCATCGCTCTCAGCGGACCCGAGTACCTGAATGAAGTCGAGCTGCCGCCACTGGATCGGCAACCAACGCTCAGTCGCGATTTCAAGATTCCCAGGGAGATGGCACCGGGCAGGATTGAAGGAAACCAGAAACTGTTCACGCAGACCATTCGAGCAACTCACGCGGAGGTGAAAGAAATCCCGCCAATTGAACTATCCTGCTTCAATCCAAAATCCGGTCGGTACGAAATTGCGAAGTCCCAGCCTGTTCCACTTGCCGTCAGGGCAACCAGGGTCGTGACTGCGGCAGATGCAGAAGGCCTGCAACCAGGGCAGGCAGGCAGTGAGCTCGAGGCCTGGAGCAAGGGCATAGCTCACAACTACGAGGACAAAGGCGCACTGAGACATTTTCCTTACGGCCCAACAACATGGTTCCAATCGACTCTCTGGCTCTCGCTGTTCGGCATTCCACCACTCATCTACTTCGGAACCCTTGTCACGGCCTCAACTCTGCGAAGGCGTCATGCCGATCCCCTTTCCGTAAGGGCCAGGAGAGCCTATCCGTCCTTCATCACACAACTCCGTACCATCCGGAAACATGCGCGCACCGATACTGCCTCGATATGTTCGCAGCTTCTTGATGCTGTTCGCACATATATCGGCGCGAAGCTGCGTGTTCCTGCCGTATCCCTGACCTATGCCGATGTTGAGCCGATGCTGAGCGGCGCAGGGGCCGACGTCAAGACGATGGCTTCATTGAAACGTTTGTTTGAACACTGCGAAGCCGGCAGTTACGCGGGGGGTGGCGCCGATGCAGGGACACCGGCCGACCTTGTCGAACGCGCGCACAAGCTCGTGCACACACTGGAACACACGCTCAAATGAACTCACTGAAACCAATCATACGAGGCTGCGCGATCATTGCGCTGTTGCTCGGCGCAACCGTCGCATCCTCTGCGGCTATGGAGCAGGAAGAGATCCGCTCCCTGTTTTCGGAGGGCGCCAGGCTGTTCCGAACCGGCAACGACAATATCGTCTCCGATCCGGCCCGGGCAAAAGAGCTCTTCGCCAGGGCCGTCATGCGTTTTGAGCGGATTGTGGACGAGGGCGGCATCAGGAATGGGAAGCTCTATTATAACATCGGGAACTGCTATTTCAGAATGGGCGATACCGGCCGGGCCATCCTCAATTACAGGCGGGCGGAGCAGTACATTTCACATGATCCCAACCTGCGGCAGAACATCCAGTATGCGCGCACGAAAAGGGCCGACCGCATAGTGGAGAAGCCCAAGACTCGGATCCTCCGGGTTCTCTTCTTCTGGCATTATGATTTCGCCGCGCGGACCCGTTCCGTCATCTTCGGCGTTCTCTTCGTTGCCGCATGGCTTCTTGGCACACTGCGCGTGTTCGTCAAAAGAGCGTCGCTTGGTCGGATCATCGCGACGCTTGCCGTGCTGTCCGCCATGTTGTTCAGCTCACTCCTGGCGGAAACAGTTAACGCCCGTTCTAACAGGCCGGGGGTGATAATCAGCGCCCAGACAGTTGCGCGAAAAGGTGACGGCGAAGGATTCGAGAAGAGTTTTACAGAGCCGCTTCACGCCGGAACAGAGTTTATCCTTGTAGAAAACCGGGGCGACTGGCTCAATATCGAACTTGCCGACGGTCGCACGTGCTGGATCTCCTCGCGGGACGCAGAAATGATCTGAAGGCAACATTATTCCCTATTCGTGTAGATTCGTGGATAGAAGGTTTTCTTATCCTTTTGCGGTTTTTGCGTTTTTCTGTGAAGTACTATCCTGTTAATCCTGTCGGGCATTTCTTGGGAAGGAACCTGCGACATGCAGAAGCAATTTGAAAACCTGAGAGCTTCGGAGATCTACTGTCCGACCTGCAAGGCACCGCGTCCCGTCAGGGAACGACTCCTTCTCGTATTACCCACCGGTGAAATTCACGCATACCGCTGTGTCACCTGCGGCGAGACACTGGGCACACGCGAGGTCAAGGCTCCCGGCGGCCTGGTAGTGCCAAGGTAAGAAACCAACTGTTCAGGTGTCCCTCCTTCGCCGAGGCTACGGAGGGCAGGCAGGTGTCAATGTTTGGAACCTGGATATTCCTTGTTACCAATTGGATATTGAATCTGTTACTCCCATACCCACATAATCCTAGACCTGCAGTCCCTGCTTCTCTGCGTTCTCTAATCCGGAGGCGGACAAGTGTGGTAGGATGTTATTCATCCCTGGCGCCTGAAAACCGACACCCGCGGTTCCCAATCGCTCTCACACCTCGAACGACTGATCCGGCTCCGGTATGACCACATCGCTGACTCCGGCATCTCTGATCAAACCAGCCAGCGCCTCACTCTTCTCGAGTTCGCCGTGTACGACAAACACCTTGCCGAGTTTCGATATGAAACTGTCGAAGTACTCCATCATCTCCCCGCGATCCGCGTGCGCGCTGAGCGCGTTGATCGTATGTATCCGCGCATTCACCTCATACTCCTCGCCGAATATCTTCACGGGGCTTATGCGTTCCACGAGTCTCCTGCCCAGAGTGTTCTCAGCCTGGTACCCGACAAACAGCACGATGTTCCGTGGATTCTCCAGGTTATTCTTCAGGTGGTGCAGGATCCTGCCCGCTTCGCACATGCCGGAAGATGAAATGATTATCGCCGGGCCCGGCATCATATTGAGCTGTTTCGATTCCTCAACATTGGCCGTGTATTTCAGACTGCGAAACTGAAACGGCTCATGTCCGTCAAGCATGACTTGCATCGCTTCGCTGTCATAGCATTCTGGATGCCGTTCATATACATCCGTTGCCTTGGTTGACAGCGGGCTATCCACAAAGACGGGAACATCCGGTATTCTGCCTTCATGGTGCAATTCGTGCAGGAAGAATACGATCTCCTGCGTTCGCCCGACGCTGAATGATGGAATGATCAGTTTCGACCCTTGCATTATTATGTCATCGACCAATCCCTTGAGCCTGCCGACTACGTCGGCTCGCACCGGATGACTCCTATCCCCGTAGGTACTCTCCGTAATGAGCACATCCACGTCGTCCACGGGCACAGGATCGCGGAGAACCGGCATTCGTTTACGGCCCAGGTCGCCTGTAAACAGAAGGCGTTTCCGATCCCCGTTCCCGCCGAAATCTACCGTGATCGTCGCCGAGCCAAGGAGATGTCCCGCATCCCGAAACGTCGCCTTCACGCCTGGTGCAATCTCGACTTCCTTATCATAGGGCACGTCGACAAAACACCTCAGTGTCTCTTCGACATCCTTCTGTTCATAAAGTGGCTCAAAGAGCTTGCGGTTCTGTTGCGCGCGCTGGCTATTCACATACTTAACGTCCATCTCCTGGATATGTGCAGAATCTCTCAACATGATTTCGCACAGGTCGGCAGTGGCCGGTGTCGTGATTATCCGCCCATGAAAACCTTTCTTGACCAGGCTTGGCAGGTTCCCGCTATGGTCCATATGGGCATGAGAAAGGAGGACCGTGTCGATTGTCTTGGGATCGAACGGCAGGTTCCTGTTCTTCTCGAAAGCCACCTTACGTCTGCCCTGGTAAAGCCCGCATTCGAGCAGGATCCGCTTACCGTTAATCTCGAGCAAGTGCATTGATCCGGTCGTAGTTCTTGCCGCCCCATGGAATGTTATCTTCATTGTGATTAGCCCCTCCTGTCGTCAGCCATTGATTCCATCGATGGTAGATCTAGTCGGTAAAGAGGCAGAATAACGGTTCAACGTCCAAGATTCAAGGTTCAGAGTTCAAGGTTTCCTTGGTCATTGGATTTGAGTGTTGGATATTGGATATTCGCTCTCATTCTTTCATAGAACTTTTGACACTAGCTGTGCTTGTACCACCCCATTGTGGGGCTGAGTAGCCGATGGATTCAATATCGGAGGACATGAGATGGCGACGACGGACAAGACATGCATCCGAATGCTCAACGGTCTTGCCAAATCACTGGAGAAGCGCCTGCCGGAGTCCGAGCGCCGGTGGCCTCCTGAACTCTGAACCCCTGAACACTTTCAGCGAAGCTGGCGAGATTTTCTGCGCAAAGCGCCGGAAAAATAGGTTGAGCCGCGGCCCTGCAAAGTGTAATCTCCGCGGATTCCTGCGGGTACACTCAGGTCCGACCGCTCTTCTGGGCGTGTACGGGCCCGCCGGTCAAGGGGTAACAAACGCAACATAAACGAGGGCAAGGAGTGGAAATGAATACCGAATACGAGAGCCTGTTGAAGCAGAAGATGAGTGAGGAAAGCTACGGAAAGCTTGCCGCCCTTCAGAATGAGAAGCTGTTCAACTTCGTGGGCGAGTATGTGACACTCTGTGAACCCGATACCGTCTATATGTGCGACGACAGCGATAAGGATGCGGCTTACGTAGTGAGCCGTACGCTGGAACTGGGTGAGGAAATGCCGCTGGCAAGACCGGGCCAGACCATGCATTACGATGGCTACGGTGACCAGGCCCGCGACAAGGCAAACACCAAGTTCATGGTCGCTGCCGACAATATCAAGGCGATGGGCGATCTGAACTGTATTGAATACGAAGAGGGCCTGGCCGAGATCAGGCGGATTGCCAAGGGCATCATGCGAGGGAAACAGGCGATAGTTAAGCTCTTCTGCGAATGCCCGACCATGAGTCCGTTCTCGATCGGTTGCGCTCAGATAACCGACTCATCGTACGTTGCGCACTCCGAGGATATGCTCTACCGACGCGGCTACGAGCATTTCAAGAGCATGAAGGATAAGGATGACTTCTTCCGATTCTGTCACAGCGCCGGACGACTCGACGAACGCGGTTGCACGGCGGACCTGACCAATCGCAGGATCTACCAGGACATCGAGACGATGACAGTCTATTCCATGAATGCACAATACGCGGGCAACTCAGTGGGCCTGAAGAAACATTCCATGCGACTGGCAATAAAGAAATCGGGCGCCGAAGGTTGGCTCTGCGAGCACATGTTCATCATGGGCTGTCCCAATGCGGCGAAGAAAAGGGCAACATACTTCTGCGGCGCATACCCGTCGGCTTGCGGCAAAACCGCCACGGCCATGCTGCCCGGGGAGACCATCGTCGGTGATGACATTGCGTATTTCAGAAACATCAACGGTGAGTTCCGGGCTGCAAATGTCGAGCGCGGCATTTTCGGAATCATCAAGGATGTCAACGCCAAGGACGACCCCGTCATCTTCAAGACACTAACGGAGCCGCATGAAACGATATTCTCCAACGTTCTGACCGGGCCCGACAACAATCCGTACTGGGTGGGAATGGGTATGGAGACACCCAAAGAAGGTTCAAACCATTCGGGTCCAGGCTGGTCCGAAGGCAAGAAAGACGCCAAGGGTAATACGATTCCACTCGCGCACGGCAACAGCCGCTACACGATCCGGCTCGAGTACCTCGACAATCTCGATCCCGAGTGGAACAACAAGAACGGCGTGCTTGTGAAGGGCGTCATCTTCGGCGGCCGCGACTCGCATACCTCAGTGCCTGTAGAGGAGTCGGTTGATTGGCAGGACGGAATAATCATAAAGGCCTGTACGCTCGAATCGGAGACCACGTCCGCAACGCTGGGCAAGGAAGGCGTGCTTGTTCCTCAGCCAATGGCGAACCTGGATCTCATCAGTTACCCGGTCGGCCAATACGTGCAGAACAACCTCGATTTCATCAAGGGGATCAAGAATGTGCCGAAGGTCTTTGCGATGAACTACTTCCTGAGGAATGACCAGGACCAGTTCTGCACCGGAAAGCTGGCCAAGAAAGTCTGGCTGCACTGGGGTGAGCTTCGTGTTCACGGGGAGGCAGATACCTACCCAACGCCGACTGGCCTGATTCCTCACTATGAGGATCTGAAAAGGCTGTTTAAGGAGTTGCTGAACGAGGACTACTCGGAAGAGGACTACCGGTATCAGTTCCAGTTTCGTTGCGACGCGTGGCTTGCAAAGCTGGCGAGGGCTACGGCGTATTTCAAGAAGACGGTTCCCGATTGCCCCGCGATCGTCTACGAAACATGGGACAATTCCCGGCGCAGGATAGAGCAGGCCAAGGCCCAGCACGGCGACTTGATACTACCCGGAACCTATAAGTAATGAACGACGAGGCCATCAGCGCCGGGCCGACACCAGTTCCCGACACGATCGTTCGAATGGATGCGCCGGCCCCCGTCGACACAGCGGTTGCGATAGTCGGAGTAGGCTGCCGTCTGCCCGGGGGCGCCGATGATCCCGTCGGTTTCTGGAACCGGTTGTGCGAGGGTACTGACGCCATCACCGACATTCCGCCGGACCGGTGGAACAAGGACCTGTTCTATGACTCCGATCCGGCCACCATCGGCAAGACGTATGCACGCCGCGGCGGGTTCCTCCGCGATGTAAGCCTGTTCGATCCGGCATTCTTCGGGATTTCACCCAGGGAAGCCAGTCGCATTGATCCGCAGCAAAGACTGCTCCTGATGATCGCCTGGGAGGCGCTTGAGGATGCCGGCATCGCCGTTGACCGCAGACGTTCGCAGGACACGGGAGTGTTTGTCGGCATTTCCAGCGCGGATTACGCAAAGACTCAGGCAACATATGCCGAACTGTACGAAATCGACGCGCATATTGGCACGGGTGTTGCCTACAGCATTGCAGCGAACCGGATCTCGCACGCGCTGAACCTCACGGGTCCCAGTATTGCCATAGACACCGCATGTTCATCGGCGCTCGTCGCAGTGCATCTTGCATGTCAGAGCCTGCATCGCGGGGAGTGTGCAATGGCGCTCGCAGGAGGAGTGAACGTTATTCTCTCACCAGAGACCTATGTTACCTACAGCAGGCTCTCGATGGTGTCGCCGGACGGCAGGTGCAAGGCATTTGACGCGCGTGCGAACGGTTTTGTGCGTGGCGAAGGCGCCGGGCTGGTCCTTCTCAAGCCGCTGAGCTCGGCGGTCCGGGACGGCGACAGGATTTACGCGGTCATAGTCGCTAGCGGGACAAACCAGGACGGTCATACGCCCGGCATTACCGTGCCCAGCGGCGATGCCCAGGAAGCGCTTTTGAGGCAGGTCTATCGAGAATCGGGCATCGATCCGGCACAGGTCGGCTACGTTGAAGCGCACGGCACCGGCACACCAGTTGGCGATCCAATTGAAGCCAACGCGCTTGGCCGTGTTTTAGGTTCCGGTCGCCCGGTGGACCAGCCGTGCTACGTTGGCTCGGTCAAAACAAATATCGGGCACCTGGAGGCAGCCGCCGGGATTGCCGGTCTCATCAAGACTGCCTTGATCGTGCAGCATGGCAGCATCCCGCCTAATCTGAATTTCGAGACGCCGAACCCGGCGATAGACTTCGATGCGCTCAGGATTCGAGTGCCGCGTGAACTGACGCGATGGCCCGAGGGAAAACCCGTTGTGGCAGGTGTGAACTCGTTCGGTTTCGGTGGAACAAACGCGCATGTTGTCGTCTCCCGCGTTCAGCCGGGAAGGGCTCACGAGCCAGAACAGAACGAGGCTCCCGCCCTTTTCTGTCTTTCGGGCGAAAGCGAGAACACGCTTCGCGAACTCGCGCGCGCCTGCATGGGAGACGGGCTCAGGCAGGAATGGTCGAATGTTGGTCTGACCGCAATTTGCCGCGCTTCGTGCGCGGACAGGCAGCGCCACGCGCACCGGCTTGCACTGACGGTCGACTCGAAAGAAAAGATACTTGAGAACATCGAGCTTTACCTGCGCGGAGAAACGGGGTCGGGCATCGCCGTCGGCCGTTCACTGCCGGCCGATCAGCTCAAAACGGTGTTCGTATTCTCCGGCCAGGGCCCGCAATGGTGGGCGATGGGGCGGGAACTTCTGGAACACGAGCCCGTCTTTAAAGAAAGGATCATTGAGTGCGACAGGATCCTCGGGAAGCTGGCCGACTGGTCGCTCTTGACCGAGTTGATGGCAGACGAACAGAATTCACGGATTGGCATGACGGAAATAGCACAACCTGCAATCTTCGCGCTGCAGGTTGCGCTCGCAGCGACGTGGGAGTCATGGGGCATCAGGCCCCATGCGATTGTCGGCCACAGCGTCGGAGAGGTTGCTGCAGCATTCGTAGCCGGCGTTCTGTCGCTCGAAGATGCGGTATGCGTGATCTATCATCGCGGTCGATGCATGCAGAGTGTCAAAA